>DATJEQ010000259.1:0-13554 GCA_035496495.1 Polyangiaceae bacterium | reverse complement strand
ACGTCGAGGAACCACATCGGTTTCCTTTGGGGGCACGGCGTGCCGGGCACGCCGTGTTGTGGCGTTGCGACGTTGTGCCCCCGCCGGCGAAGCGGCCGGGGGGCACGCCGCCGTGCGCACGCACGGCGGCGCCGTATTTCGTCGTGATATGTGGGGGCACCCCCAGAAGAACCCAGAAGAACCCAGAAGAACGAGAAAAACCCGCGGAATTCACGGGGGCGAGCTTGCTCAGTGGGCGCAAACTGATAGCGTGAGGGCCCCTTCGAGAGGACCCCGTGGCTGAATACGCAAACGACTTAGGAGACAGCTCAAACGACGATCCGCTGTACCGGATCCGGCACTCGCTCGCGCATGTGATGGCGCAGGCGGTGATGGATTTGCGGCCGGGCGCGACGCGCGGGTTTGGGCCGCCGATCGACAACGGCTTTTACTACGACTTCGTGCTGCCGGAGCCGATCACTGCAGAGGATTTCAAGGAGATCGAGAAACGGATGAAGCACATCATCCGACAGAACCAGGTTTTCGAACGCAGTGAGCTGCCGATTGAGGGCGCGCTTTCCAAGCTCGATGAAATGGGCGAACCGTACAAGGCGGAGTATGCGCGCGAACTCGCGATAAAACACGGACTCCAAAGTTTGTCCTTCTATCAAAACGGCAAATTCATGGACATGTGCGAGGGACCACACGTCACCAAGACGAACGAGATCCCCGCGGATTGCTTCAAGCTGCGCGCGGTGGCGGGCGCCTATTGGCGCGGCGACGAGAAGAAGCAGATGATGACGCGCATCTACGCGTGGGCTTACGAGAGCAAGGCCAAGCTGGATGAAGAAATTGCGCGCTGGGAAGACGCCCAGAAGCGCGACCACAAGAAGCTCGGGCCTGCCTTAGATTTGTACACCATCGATCAGGAGATGGTCGGCAAAGGACTGCCTTTGTGGCTGCCGAATGGCACAGCCATTCGCGAAGAGCTGGAGAAGCTCGCCAAGGAAGAGGAGCACAAGGCGGGCTACTTACGCGTGGCGACCCCGCATGTGACCAAAGAAGGGCTGTATTTCGCGTCGGGTCACCTGCCCTATTACGCCCACGGGATGTACCCGCCGATGCCAGTGGAAGAAGTGCAAGAAGACGGCACCAGCGTGATCAAAGAGCAGTATCGCCTGCGACCCATGAACTGCCCGCACCACCACCGTATCTTCGCCTCGCGCAAGCGCAGCTACCGCGAGCTGCCGTTGCGCTTGGCTGAATACGGTCAGGTTTACCGTTTTGAAGAGCACGGCGCGCTCAGCGGTCTATTGCGCGTGCGCGGCATGTGCATGAACGACGCCCACATCTACTGCACGGAAGATAATATTGAGGAAGAATTCCTGGCGGTGATGCAGATGCACGAGCGTTACTTCAAGCTGCTCGGTATCACCGGCTACCACATGCGCTTGTCGTTATGGGATCCGCAAGATCCAAAGGGCAAGGAGAAGTATGTCGACGATCCGGCGGCTTGGGCGGCCAGCGAAGAGCGCGTGCGCCAAGCGATGCGTCGCTCAGGCTTAGAGTTCGAAGAAGTGAAGGGTGAAGCGGCCTTCTACGGCCCCAAGATCGACATCCAGTTGCGCACGGTGACGGGGCGCGAAGAGACCTTCAGCACGAACCAACTCGACTTCGCAGTGCCTCGCGCCGATCGCATGAATCTCAGATACACCGGCAAGGATGGTCACGAGCACCATCCGTACGTGATCCACCGCGCCCCACTGGGGACTCATGAGCGCTTCATTGCGTATTTGATCGAACACTTCGGGGGCGCGTTCCCCACCTGGCTTGCGCCCACTCAAGTGCGTATTCTGCCTATCAGCGAGAAGTTCAACGACTACGTGCGCAAGCTCGAATCTGAGCTGCGCAACCAGATGATCCGCGTCGATGTCGACGATTCCGACGACAAGATCACGCGCAAAGTGCGCGATGCGCTGAGTCACAAGGTCCCGGTGTTGCTGGTGGTCGGTGAACGTGAGCAGGCGGATGGTGCCGTCACTGTCCGTCGCTACGGTGAAGAGGAACAGGTGACTGTGGCATTTGATCACTTCCTGAAAGAATTTCAGGCAGAAGTCCGTGAGCGGCGTTTGCGGCCGGACGGGCGGCAGCGCTGGGGTCGCTGAGCCGGCGGTGAGTTGTCATTTATTGCCAACGCGCTGCGCAAATATGCCTCACTGACTGCAACGCCGCAGAAACTTTCTAGAATCTGCCCGCCAACCGCGGGAGCAACGACGCGGGAATAATGGCGTAACGCTGTGGGTTGTTTCGCTCAATGGTCACCAGGGGCGAGAACAACTGTTGCCGTCATTTCACTGAGTTGGCACCGCTGTGCCGTTGAGGACTGGTACCTTCCCTACATTGTTTCCCGATCACTTCGAGCTGATCACCTGCTCACATCTCAAACCACATTTGGTCAAACCACACGCAACCGCCGAAATCAGAAATGACTGCAATGTTCTCTAGAGATCAAAAGCAAAGCGCGCCCCTGACCGACGCGGGGTTGTCTGCTACAGTGAATGGCTAAGGGGACTATGGCGGCCACCGCATCAGATAGACCGGCGAGCAGATCGAGCCGACCTGCATCCGAAGCGCCGATCCATGAATCCGATGCAAGTGGCTTGCGTCATCGGATCCCCACGCGCTTGAAGTTCGAAGATGGGCCGAATGGGGCGCTGTCCGCGGTTGAATTCGAGGCGCCGCCAGAGCCCGCTATTCTGCGCGAGATTTGTGAAGTGCTCGACGCACGACGCATATCGATCGTCGACAGTGCGACGCGTATCACCGCGCGTGCGTTATTCCAACGCTTTCAATTGTCAGAAGCCGACGGCTCGGATCTGAGGGGCGCGCGAAGGATCGAAATCGAACAGGTATTCGTCGAAGCGCTCAAGGAGCAAGACTGATCCTAGAATGCCGCGGTTCGCCGATCCGCTCGGCAGCCCGATCGAGTGCTTCGTCCAACGTGTAGCGGATTTCAAGACCCGGGAAATTCTGCTCTAACGCCGCTTTGTCGAGCACACTGCGCGGCCTGGGCAGTGGGCCTGCCAAAATCACGGCGACTTTGTGGCGCTGCAGGTTCCGCAGAGCACTCTCCAGCGCCACCAAGCCCGTAGCGTCGATGGTGGAAACTTTTGCCAGCGAGAACACCAGCACCTTGATTCCCTGCTCGTGCACCGCGGCCAGGGTCTTCATTGCGTTCTGCGCCGCACCGAAGAAGAGTGGCCCTTCGATTTCGTACAGCACAATACCTGCCGGGAGCTCGCCGCGCCCCTGCTCCTCGGGCGAAGGCAACGGCAGCATGTGCCCTTCAGTCAGGGCAGCCATGCGACGCATGAACAGCATCGCCGCAAGCACCACTCCGGCGGAAACCGCCACCACCATGTCGACGAACACCGTCAGACCAAAACAAGTCAGCAACACGACCACATCGCTGCGCGGCGCGATCCGCACCATGCGCAAGAAATGGCTCAACTCTGACATATTCCACGCCACCAGCATCAACAACGCAGCGAGCGCGGCCATCGGCACGTAGGCAACCCAAGGCGCAAAGATCAGCATCGCAAGCAGCACAACTAACGAATGGGTAACAGCGGCCAGCGGAGAACGAGCCCCCGCACGAATATTGGTCGCTGTGCGAGCGAGCGCGCCGGTGGCAGGGATGCCGCCGAACAGCGGGGCCAGCATGTTGCCAATTCCGAGCCCGACCAACTCCGCGTTGGGTTCATGTTTCGTGCCGGTCATGCCGTCGGCAATGACGGCCGAGAGCAGCGATTCGATGGCGCCCAGAATCGCAATCGCAAAGGCCGCAGAGAACAGCTCCCTCATGTGACTGAACGTGAACGCTGAGCTGCCCTCCGGCATACCCAGCCGAGGCAACCCGCGCGGGATCCCTGAAACGGTGACACCATCGATCACGCTGTGAAATCGGCTGCCAATAGTGGCCACGGACACCCCAGGGAATACGAGCCGTGCTGCCGCAACCGCGATCGACGCCGTGACCAGCGCAATCAACGGCGCTGGCACGCGCTTGGTCAAACGCGGGACGAAGATCAGCATCAACAATGTGCCCGACGCCACAAGCAATTCAGCAGGGTTGACCGTGCCACGTGCGTTCCACAGTTCGATTAGCTTCTCGGTGAAGTGGGATGCGCTCGATTCCACTTTCAACCCAAGAAAATCCTTCAGCTGAAAGGTGGCGATCACAGTGGCAATGCCGGCGGTAAATCCGGTTGTTACAGGGTAAGGAATGAATTGAATCAGCTGCCCCAATCGCCCGATCCCGGCCCCCACCAGCATGAGCCCAGCTAGAAATCCCGCCGTGAGCAATCCGGGTAAGCCATATTGGGCCGCAATGGGTTGAAGGATCACGACGAACGCTGCAGTGGGGCCCGTGACTTGAAACTTGCAGCCACCGAGCAGCGCGGTGACGACCCCCGCAACGATCGCCGTGTACAAGCCATGCTGCGGCGCAACCCCCACAGCAATGGCGAGCGCCATCGACAAGGGCAGTGCGACCACGCCCACGACACAGCCGGCCAGAATATCCGCACGCAGATCGGCGCGAGTATAGCCCTTGCTCATGGCGCGCCGCATTGCTGCGGCCACCGGCAACTTGCCGCCAAAGGCGGAGGTGATCTGCGCCAGCAGATCAGCAGGAACCGACTGTGCCGGGTCGCCTTCTGCCTTTCGCCCCGTGGGCTCAGGTTGCACCACCATATCGTTCGCTTCCTTTGGGAAATGCGCTAATCACTTATAATACATCTTCGTGTTTCTCCGGGCCGCATAGTTTGCGTGACGCGACGGCAGAGCAGCGCTAGTGCGCGTTGATGGCCAAAGGTCCGCCCCCCACAGCCGGTCAAAAGCGCAGCTTAGATCGCCAGATCGCTGCCAATCGACGCGCGCATTTCGACTACGAGCTCAGCGACCGTTATGAGGCGGGCATGGTGCTGATCGGCAGTGAAGCGCGCTCATTGCGCGACAATGCAGCCGATTTGACCGACGCTTGGGTCGACATCAGGAACGGTGAAGCCTGGGTGAAGCAACTGCGCATTCCCGCGTTGCATCACGCGGCTTACGCCCACGAAGAAAAGCGCCCGCGCAAGCTGCTCTTGCGCAAATCCCAGATCGAAACGCTGCAAGGCGCCGTGGAGCGCGACCGCATGACCTTGGTGGTGACCAAGGCCTATTACAAGAGCGGGCGCGTCAAGTTGGAGATCGCGTTGGGCAAAGGCCGCAAGGCGCACGACAAGCGCCGCGCCATCCGCGATCGCGAAGCGGTGAAAGAAGCGCGCGACGCCATGCGGCACCGGTGACCAGATGGCTCACGTGGAACTTTATCTACCTACCGGCGAGGCGGCACGCTTGCTCGAATACGACGACGCAAAAGCGGTGCTGTGGTTACCGCTGCCCAAGCCGCCGGGCAGCCCGGTGATGCTGCGGGCCGCAAGTGGGGTGCAGCTGCAGATCAAGGTGAACCGGTGTCAGAAAATGGCCAAAGGCGAAGGCTTTCGTATCGATGCGCGCTGGGTGAGCCTTTCACGGGCCGATCGCGCGTTGCTCGATCGAGCTGCACTGCTCGATCAAGCCCAAAGCGCGGCTGCTACTGGCGCACCCGCTGAGAGCGAGTCGGGCGATCCACCCCCAAAATCGTGATTTCGCCGCCCACATTGAAGCCCGTCCAAAAGCCGTCAATGCGCTGATCCCCCGCGCCGCCCCACAGGGAGATAGGGTGCAGCGAGCGCCCCAATTCCAGACCCACCACCAGGCGAAAACGCGAACTCAGCGCGTGGTGATAGCGAACCAGCGCGTTCAATTCGCTGGACCAACTGTGGCGCGTGCTCCTTTGATTGGGTCCCACGGGCGCGTCGTGCAGCGCCATGGTGGCCGCGGTCATGGAAACACCCAGATCCAGCTCATGAGGCCCCAAGTGCCAACCGTACGCGGGCGCGATGAAAATCTCTGAACGGAACACCCGGGAGTTTTCTCCGGGCAAGGGAGCACTCCCCGCCTGCCACCCGATGCCCAAATCCACTCGCGGCCCCTGGTGGAACACCAGCGCCGAAGAAATCCGCGGCCCCGCCAAGAACAGATCCTTGAAATCGATTGCCGCAGCTTGCGCTGCTGGGATCAATCGCAGGCTAGCAGGCAACATCCACGCTTTTTCCTTGGACGCCGGCGACTGCGCGACTTTCTTAGGGCGACGATCGCGGATCATCCGATCGCGCGCCACCGTTGCGAGCTCGGCCGATGCCAACGCCAAGCGACGCGCCCGGAGCAGCGCGTTGCCCTGAGCCGACACGTGCCGCTCCCCGTAGAAGATGCCGCGATCCCACAAATCTAGGATCAACTGCCCGTCGGGTTGAGCGGAAATGCGAAAGTAGAGTAGCGGACGGGGCACCCGCGGCTGGCTGTGCGGGGCTTCCAGATCGACGTCTCTCAGCTCGACGCCAATCAGCCGGCGGGTGACCTGAGCATCGAGGAGCGCTTGAGCGGAATCGTCGATTTCCACCACGCTGTCGGCTGCGGCTTGCGCGACGCTGGCTGACGCGAGGAACGCGACGGCCAGCCCCCCCCACAGCGCCACTTCACGGCGCAGCCGATTGCGGCTCTTCCGGCGCACCGGCATCCGCGCTCTGTCCAGCGGTATCGCTTCCGGCTGCGCCGCGCGCACGGCCGGCTGAATGGAGAGCGGCCAATTGCTCTCTGATTTCCTGCGCGCGCCTTCCATTCGGGAAGGTCTGTTCATACTGTGCCGCCAAGCGATTGGCCAGCGAGTCGTCCCCGCGCTCAACCGCCATGCGGATCTCGCGCGCTATGGCGTCTTCCGCGAAATCTCCCTGCGGCGAGAGGGTGCGGTACGCCGCGAATGCATCCGCCGCCCCTTCGCGATCGCCGGCCTTATCCAGCATGTTGCCCAGAGTCCATGCGGCGAGAGGAGCCAATGGATCGGAACCGTGTTGGCTGATCACGCGACGCAGCGCTTCCACCGCGCGCTCACGATGCCCGGTGACGCGCGCCACATCGACGAGCAGCATCAATTGATCCGCCGTCGCTTGATCGATCGCGCCTTCGAAACCGCCATTTGCCTCAAGCGCGCTCAGCGACGCGTCGTACTCACCCTGCTGAGCCAAGAGTTGCCACTGGGGCGTGACCACCACCACCGGCGCAGGGGCCGTCACTTCAGTGTTTGGCTCTCCACGCAAGAGCCGCCCAGCGGTAACGCCTACGGCGCTTCCAGCTGGCCGCTTTACACCCGGCAGGCGCAGATCATCACGCACACCGCTGACAACCCGCGCCAGATCGGCTGGCGCCGCTTGGCCCGCACCGGGCATCGCTGTTCCTGTTTCACGCATCGAGCGATCCGCCTGCAAGGCGCCGCTTGGCGGTGCTGCAAAGTAGCCCGAGCCCACCAACACGCCTCCAACAAAAGCCACCAGCACGAGCGAACTCACAGCAAACGATCGAGCGAACCCCACCCGAACTGGGCTCATTCGAGATCCCTGTCCGCTGGGCAACACGCCCTGGAGACTGGACCAGATGCCTTCAATCCGTGCAGCGCTGGCGTGATCGCGCAGCTGAGTCGAATCAATCGGCTCTCCGAGGGGACGCCAGGCCTTCGAGCCGCGCTCAGTCATGTGCCCGCCTTTCGAGTCGAAGCGCGCTGCTCCCCTTCTTCAGAAGTGCCCTGCAATTGAGGATCGATGAAATGCCGTTCGAGAAAACTCTGCGCCTTGTTGAGCCGGCGCTTTGCCGTTGCCAACGAGCACTGGGAAAGCTCTGCCACGGCTTCCAAGCGATGATTCTCGATGTTACGCAGCACCCAGGTAATGCGCAAATCTGCCGGCATCACGCCGAGTAACGCGTACACCTGTGCCAATTGTGCGCGCAGCTCGGGGCTGGCTTCCATAGAAGCCACATTGTGTAGCTCAACTTCGCCATCCTTTGATTGCGACAAACCCAACATCCGAGCGAGGCGCTCACGGCGCAGCCGGGTTCTCAGAAGGCGCACCACAATGGAGCCCAGCCAACTGCGGAATGCGCCTTTGTCGCGCAGCTCCGGCAACCGATCATGAATGCGCACGAAAGCGTCGTGAACCAGGTCTTCCACATCCCTGCTGCTGCCCTGAATGCGCACCGCGAGGTTGATTGCGAACGGCGCATGTCGGCGATACAGCGTTTCGAAAGCGCGCGGCTGCCCGGACAGGCACAGCTCCACCAACCCCGCGTCCTCGACACTGGAAAGCTCTGCAACCTCGCCGAGCGAACTCAATCGAGCGTCGTGAACGAGGCGCAGCAGGGGGGAGCGCGAAGAGGCCAAGGGCAGGATTATGACGCAGGAACAGCCAAATTCGGCTCAGCGGGCGGAGAAAAACAATGCTTTCCCGTGCTCTTGTAATACATGTAACCGACTGTATTTACTTTATTTATATATGTTTAAATCACAATCGTGTGCGCTAATGAGCTGAAATGCACAGGCCGAGCATCTAAAAGACCAACCCGGGCGCAGCAATTGAACAGCGCTCGTCTTTAGGAGGACCTCCATGATCATTCGTAATGTAGTTGCAGTTGTTGCGTTGAGTGCTCTTTTCGTTGCCTGCGGTGGCAGCAGCCCCGAACCGGCAAGCGCCGACAGTGCCGAGGGTAGCGAGCAAGCCGCTCCCGCAGCCGACGCTCCGGCAGCTGACGCTCCGGCAGCCGACGCTCCGGCAGCCGACGCTCCGGCAGCCGCTCCGGCAGCTGACGCTCCGGCCGCTGACGCGCCCGCGAAGTAATTCAGGTTACTTCCAACAACACGAGCAGCCGGGTGATTCAATCGCCCGGTTGTTTGCTTTTTGTAGCTGGCGGCCTTGTTGGGGCAATTCATGAATTGCCCCTGCCGCCACGAACAACAGCGGCCTAGTTGCGTTCAACCAAATAGGCGACCAATCGGGTGCGCCCGATCAATAGCTCGTCGCCGGAGGTGATCTCCTGTCGTCCGCGGATCCGGACGAAGACACCCGTGCGCGAGTTCAAGTCCGTGAGCACCAAAGTGCCGGCTTGTTCTTCCACCACACAGTGCTGCTGATCGACCAGCGGATCGTCAGAGAAGATCAGATCCCCCACAACAGAGCCGACCTGCAGTGTATTGCCATGAGCGACCACGCAAGCGCCCAACGCGCCGCCTTCGAAGATCTGCGTGGCGCGAAACGAAGAGGGCCACTTGGGCGAAGAATAAAAATACGTGGGATGCGAATCCGGGCCGTCGTCGGCAACGGGGTTGCGCTCGACGCGCAGCAGCTGATCGCCCACCATGAATTCGTCGCCTAACGAAAGCTCAATGGGCGATCGAATACGCAAGAACACGCCGTTGCCGCCATCCAGATCTTCTAGCCACAGGCGGCCTTCTTCCCAAGTGAGCACCGCTTCGCGCGGGTGACAGAAGCGCTCGCCGGCCAGCGCGATGTCGCCGTTGCGACCAATGATGGCCAAATCCGACATCGGCTCGTATTGCTCAGGGCCTCCGCTCAAACTACGCAGTACCTGCAGGATGTAATTGGGCACCGGGGCGGTGGGTGCTGCTGCGGGTGCGGCGGCTGCCGCAGCTGCCACAGGAGCAACGACGGGGGGTCGAACTGAGGGAGGGCTGGCAGTTTGCGCGGGGGCTGCAGCGGCGTCTTTCTTCTGGGTGGCGAGCTTGCGGATATTGTCGACGTTGGGTGGCTCGGTGAGCACGGAAATGCCACCCACTTCTTTACCGGCAATGATCTGGTCGAAGCGCGCTTCCCTCAAGAAGGTCACCATTTCCAAGTGTTGCGCCTTCATCAGCCCGCGCACGAATTCCGTGACGTCGCTGCGTTTCACGGCTTCGGCGTAACTGCGCTTGTGCGTTTTGATGACGCGCCCGCCATCGGCAAACAGGTGCGTGATGATGTGGGGTGCATCAAGCCCACTATCCTCCGTCTGTACGTGGAAGACTTGCCCTGAGTACTTGATGTTGTTGTTGAATCCGATCTGGGCACGGCGGAAATTCGGCCTACGTGCCTCTTGATCCAGTTTCGTCAATTCCGCGGCGGTGAAGCGAGCAATCGCTTGATCCAGTTGGGACTGCTCGCCCGCAATGCCTTCCATGCGCTCGAATGTTTGCTGCGCCGTGCGTGCGCTGGGATCGATGCGCAACGCTTCGGCGAGTAGCTCCTGGCCTTCACTGTCATTCGGACCGGTCGCGGCCCAAGCGCACAGCATGTCGACGGCTTCGTCGGGGCGCGATTTATCGACCAGCCATTTCGCAACGCGAAGCGCCACGGCGCGCTGGGCTGAGACGTTGGAATCCATCGACCGCCCCATATTCAGCCCGCAGCCGCAGTGGCTGCAAGCGAAATCCGGGCTTGTGTGGTCTACGGTGTGAACACTTCAAGAATGCCGACCGGCACGAACAACGGTCCCATCTGCTGAGATCCCCCAGCGCCTGGACCCGCTGAAGCTGCATCTGCTGCAGCCGCATCCCACCCCGCATCCGCCCCGGCATCAACAATGGGCATCGGGTTCTCGGCGTGAATCCCCGCCACCACATACAGCTTGTTGTCGATCACCGCGCCGCCCACAGCAAAGCGCGGCGTAGGGATGGGCGCAGCACCTTCCCACGCTTGGCTCGCGTCGTTGAAGGCCAGCGTCAGGCCACTGATGGCCCCCACTGATGTCGCGATACCACCGGCAATATAGATCCTGCCATCCAGAACACCGCAGGCTGCACTGCTCAGCGCCAAAGGAAGCTTCGGTTTTTCCTTCCAAGTGTGGGTAGCCGTGTTGAAGGCTTCAACGCGATCAGTCCGCGCGTGGTTGTCGCTGCCTCCCATCACCCACAACTCGCCGTTGTGCAGCGCGCCCATGGCGTAACCAACGGCAATTGGCAAGCTGGGCAAGGTGCTCCAGCGGTCATTCGCACTGTCATAAGAGTAAACTCCAGCAACCCGCATTCCCGTGTTGAGCAAATTGGCGGAGACACCGGGCAACACCCCGCCGGCCACAAAAACCGTATTGCCACTGACACCGATCGCGCTCGCACCCGGGCCATGCCCTGCGGGTAACGACGCTCGGGGTAGCCACCTGTCGTTGTTGAAATCGTATTCGAATGAATCGACCACATCGAGCGCGCCCAACACGAACAGCCGATCGCCCACTGCAGCGACATTGGGCATTCTCATCGGCTCCGGTAGATCCTTCAGCCGCTTCCACTGTTTGGTGACAACATCGTACGTGTGCACGGCAAGCGCTTCTGGCCCAGCGCTGAGGCCGCCCACCACGAACACGCGGTGCTTCGCGCCAGCGACGCCCACGTAGTATCGCGGCAACTCCGGCATGGGAGCGAGTTCATCCCACATGCCTGTGGGAATCACGGATGCCGCGGCATCCGCCGCGCTTGCGTCAACACCGGCAGCGTCTGCACTCGATACACTCGCAGCGTCAGGCACCTGCGCGTCGCGGTGCGTGTTCGACGCAGTTGGCTTTGCGTCACCTGAGCCTCCGCAACCGGTGCAAAGCCCAGTCAATGCGACCGCACACAGCCAGATTTTCATTGCTCAGTCGTAGCCGTGGGCACCGCTATAAGCAAAAATATTTTCAAAGTGGAACAGTTGCTGATCAACCACCGATTGACGGCCTCAGAGAATAGTTCACAGTTAAAAGAACTTGCTCCGTCGCTGCGCCATTCCTGTGGGACTTCTTCTGAGTGGGCTTCTGCTTGGCAGCTGTTCGCGTTCGACCGCATTGGCCACTGACGCCGGTTCGACAGATGGCGGCGACGCAGGTGTCGACGGGCAAGCTGTCGTGGATGGCGGCAATTCCCTGAGGGACGCAGCCGTTGACAGTGGAGAGACGAGCGATGCGAGCGATGCAGCGGCATTTCGTTGTGTGGGTGACACTTGGGACGACGATCAGGATCCGGCCACGCCCTGCATTGCCAAGACGATCTGCATAGCCAGTCAGTACATCACGAATGAGGGCTCTGCGACGACCGATCGCCAATGTCAAACGTGCGCCGTGGGATCTTACACCACTGAAGAAAATGCCAGCTCGTGTACGCCACAAACGACCTGTCAACCCGGCGAATTTGTTTCCGCCACTGGAACGTCACTCAGCGATCAAGAATGCACGCCCTGCCCTATGGGCAAGATCAGCACCACCCGTGACGCGCCGGCATGCGCATTCACGTACCAGTCAGTTTCCGCGGGTTGGTATCACACTTGCGCAATTAGGACGGACGGCACCTTGATTTGCTTTGGCGACAACTCGCACGGCCAGGCTGCCCCCCCCAGTGGAGAGTTCACCGCGGTCTCAGCGGGCGAAAGTCACAGCTGTGCACTGCGGACGGATCACACAGCGATCTGCTTTGGAGATGATTCCTATGGGCAAGCGGATGCGCCCGCCGGGACCTTCAATTCCATTGCCGCGGGTCACCAGCACTCGTGCGCATTGGGCACTGATGACACCATCACCTGCTGGGGAGATAACAGCTTCGGGCAAACTCAAGCACCCACGGGTAAATTTGCCTCGTTGTCAACGACTTGGGATCACGGCTGCGCCAAAAAATCCAACGGCACGCTCACCTGCTGGGGTAGAGACACCGGCGGAAGCGCTGCGGCACCCAGCGGCAGTTTTCTCTGGATATCCGCAGGTGGGTTTCACAACTGCGGCATTCAATCAGTTGACGATGCCCTCAATTGCTGGGGCGACAACAGCGATGGGCAGATCATGGCCCCCTTGGGAAGATTTCTTTCGGTGTCGGCAGGCGGATTCCACAGCTGCGCGATCAAATCAGACAGTACGCTGAGCTGCTGGGGACACGGCACTTCGGGGCAAACCACGCCGCCAACTGGCACCTTTATTTCGGTTTCAGCAGGCGGCTATCACAGCTGCGCACTCGACTCGAACAACACCCTTTCCTGCTGGGGTGACAACATCAACGCACAAGCGGCGGTGCCTCAATAACGACGGCCTTTCCGCTCGATCATTGCTTAGCGGTGATATGAAGACTCAACTCAATGCGCGCATTTTCAGCTGGCTTTGCGCCCGACAGCGGTTGTGAATCAGCGTGCGCTTCGGCACTAACGCGCGCCGCTTCGACTTTACATTGATCAATAAGATTCATTGCCACCGCGGCCGACTGGGCAGCAGTGAGATCCCAAGGTGTCGCGTAGGTTTTTGCCAGCGCGGCGTTCACCTCCGCCGCCGCGGTGTGTGCGGCCACAGTGAAGGTGCCAGAACCCAGTGCGGTCACGACCTCGCACAGGAATGGCCCGCCGTGTTTGGTCACGGTGAGCGAATTGGGAGCGAACAGAATTGACGTTGGAATGCGCACAGTCACGTTGTTGTCGGCGGTGACCACCGTTGCCCAATGCTGTTTGATGCGCTTGGAAAGAGCGCCTTCCACCTTCTGCCCCAGATCAGTGGCCTGCTGTAATTCGCCCTTTTGCTTATCGTCACTCGCGCTCACTTTTGCCTGAAGCGCGCTGCGCTCCTGTTCGACGCGCTTGACCTCCTCCTGAGTGCGCGTCAGTTCGT
>DATJEQ010000258.1:0-9586 GCA_035496495.1 Polyangiaceae bacterium | reverse complement strand
CTGTCCACCCGAACGTGGGCTGCCTCCAAGGGTGGCATGCGCAATCACCACGACACCGCCCAGCACTCGACTATATGCCCCGAGTTCCAGCCAGAATTTGGGAGCAAATACGGCTACGAGCGCAAGAAATCCACTTAGGGGGATCAGGTCCAGTACCAACGCGACTACCCGATGAAGGCGCCTAACCGGAAGGTCGGTGCTTGCAATCGCTGCTGATGTCTCAGTCATGTTGTGTGGCCGCGGGGAAGGAACGGGCAATGGGCACTTGGTTTGCGTTGGGTTTGAACGCAATGGAATAAAGCTGTGCAACCACGAGGGTGAGAAGCGCTCCTAGGATCGCGATCGCCGCGCCGCCGCCGCATAATCATCACCTAGAATGCGCCCCAATAGTTGCAGTGGTGCGAGCGAGTTTTTCTCGGGCATTGTTGTTTTGAAGTTACGGGACGCCGACCGGGTGGGCGCGGCTTGCAGGCCTAGCGAATTGAGCGTTCCCCCGCCTGGTGTGCACAGACATTATCAGCCCAGGACAGTGTCGAAAAGATGGCGAAGCTATTCGTCCCTCCCGCTATTACGCGATCGCCATCGCCCTGGCTTCGCGATTAGGCCCACAATCCCTCTCTCGCAAGCCCTCTCCCGGGTTGATTTTTTTCACAACGCGAGTCGATTTCTAGCAACTCGTGGCTTTCAGGGCGCGACACATCGGCGCGAGCGCAGAGCCGGTTGCGCGCTTTTTGAACCGCGGGAATCGAAAATCAACCCCGGAGAGGGTTTGGTCCGGAGAGGGCTTGGGGGAAAATCAACCCCGGAGAGGGCTTGGGGGCTTGGGAGAACCGCGGGAGTCGAAAATCAACCCCGGAGAGGGCCTGTTTAGGGATCGCGCCGCGAATCGGGCAGGGCGATGCGGACTCGGGTGGCCCATTGGACTTCGCGGAAGAAGTAGGCGAGGCCGATCACGAGGGCGAAGGAGGAAGCGGTGAACAGGAGCCCAACGAGCCCGTTGAGGGGGAAGCCGAGCAGGACTTCGAGGAACAGCGCGACGATCACGGTGCACAGCAATAACGCTGCGGCGGTGCACGCCATGATGGCGATGCTGGTGAAGTGACGGCGTCGCTCAAGGGCTTGCAGTTCACGGGCGATCGCTTCGGGGGCGAGCCCGGTAGTGCCGCCGGGTGGCTCAGTGAGCGCGCGGGCGCGGTCGATGATCCTCGCCAGGCGCCCCGTCATCACATTGAGCAAACCCGCGATACCGGTGAGCAAGAACACCGGTGCCAAGGCCAATTGAATCGCCTTCGCCACATCAACGATGCCCTCAGCCGTTTGCATGGTGGGGTGGGAAATCCGTGCACGGCTCATGTATTAATCATGCGCGTCCGCCAATGAAGCGTCGCTTGGCGCTACGGTTGCATCTGCGGAGGGCGCCGCATCGGAGGAAATCGCTGCATCCGCGGTTGCGTCCGTATCGGGTCCTTGCGCGTCTGGCGTGGACGCACCTGCGTCGGGCCTGGGCAAATGGATGATGACGTGGCCGCCGTCGGGGAGACCGTGACTGGGATGGGAGGCGTCGGCTTCGGAGACCAGCGGGTAAACGGGGCCGCCGCTGTCGCTACAAGCGGTGAACAAGAGGCCCACGAGGGCGCTCGCGAACAAAAAAGAAGTTAATCGCATGGGCCTACTGGTACCACGCGCGGCACAGCGCGCAAATGATGGGCTAGCCCCGGCCGATTTGCTTTCTCAGCCCGCGAACGGCGCTTCAGCGATGCCCTTCATTCCGGGGCGCAATGACAGCAGGCTGCCGGCTAGGGGCTCTTCGGCGAGTTGATCGTCGGAGAGCGTCAGGCGCATCGTGGTGACGTAGAGGATGTCCAGATCAGGGCCACCGAATGTCATGCTGGTGCCGCGCGAGACGGGCAGCTCGATGATGCGCTCGATTCGGCCCTCTGGGCTGTAACGGGCGAGGCGGCCGTACATTGGTTGCGCGCTCCACACGTAGCCCTCGGCGTCGACCGTCAAACCATCCGGGAAGGCGGGCGTATCAATGGGCATCTGCACGAACACGCGGCGATTCTTGATGTCGCCGGTTGCCGGATCGAAGTCGTACGCGAAGATGCGGAAGTATTTGAACGACTCGGTGAAATACATCGTCTTGCTGTCGGGGCTCCAGCCGATGCCGTTCGAGCAGCAGATGTTGCTTTCCATGCGCTTGATCGCGCCGTCAGCACCCAGGCGATACAGATTGCCGACGGGCTGATCCCACTCGACATCACCCATCGTGCCGCCCCACATGCGCCCTTGACGATCGCACTTGCCGTCGTTGAAGCGATTTCCGGGCTTCTCGGGCTCCGGATCGGCCGTCAGTTCAAGCTTGCCCGTGGCGGGATCGAAGTAACCGAACGTCTTGCGCAGCGTGAGTGCCAGGCCGCCCTTCTTGCGCGTCGCGATCGAGGTCACCATGTCGGGCATCTCGTGCGTCTTGTTGCTGCCGTCTTTCGGGTTGAAGACGTGCAGCTTCTTGGCGGGGATGTCCGTCCAATACAGCAGCTGCTCACTCGGGCTCCACAGTGGGCCTTCACCGATTTGCGCCTGGGCTTTCAGGACGCAATCGATCTTCACTTGGGTTGGGGCAATCTCGTGTTTGAGCGAGGTTCGATTCATGGGGCCTCCAGGCGCCTTTCTTTACATGGATGGCAGGGCGGGGAACAGGGGCTGGCGCTTTGGCGATCTGTGCTAGGGTCTCCCGCGATGTTGAGCCGCCGCTGCCAGCGCACAATTGCGCAATTCTCGCCGTTGGGGTCAGCATTGGTCCTCTGTTTGGGCTTCATTGCCTGTGACGGGGCCAGTGCGTCTCCTGCTGCGGGCGGATCTCCGCACCACCCCACATCGCCCGGCGCTGCACTGCCCGGTGCATTGGCAGACGCAGGGCCCGTTGATGCGGGCGCGTCCGGCTCAACTCCGGATGCGGGCCCCCCTCAGGGCGCCATCTTCGTGAATCAGGCGGATTTCCCCCAGCTGATCAAC
Source organism: Polyangiaceae bacterium (assembly GCA_035496495.1). Classification (GTDB taxonomy): domain Bacteria; phylum Myxococcota_A; class Polyangia; order Polyangiales; family Polyangiaceae; genus SZUA-265. The sequence continues at coordinate 6,571 of DATJEQ010000258.1, read as the reverse complement.
GGTTGTGTGGTGGATAGTTCGCCCACAGCCAATGGGTTGACCCGGGGCAAGTTGGACGTGGCATTTTCGCTGCGTTACGCGACGGCATTTGTCGTCGGGTTCACCGCTCCGGGCACCAGCGGAACGTTCACGCGCGTCGTGCTCGATCAAACGGACGTGCAATTGACGGATGAAACGGGGCAACCCGCTGTGGCCCCCTTTCAAATCATCTCCGCGGGCATTGTGGAGGCGGTGGCGGGTGGAGCGGTCGGCTACGGCTTAGTGCAAGTGACCCTTATCCCCTCGGACTTTGCCGCCACCCTGGTCGACGATCTCAAGGCGGGCGGCGCGCGGCATTTCGTTTCATCCATTCGGGTCCATGGGCACAGTCTGGAGGGAGCGCCCTTTGTTTCCGACGCTTTCAAGCTGCCGATCGACGTCTGTTACGGGTGTCTGGTCAGTTTTCCCCCCGAAGCGAACGACCCCCAAGCGGCAGTGCAACCAAACTGCGGTTTGGGTTCGTTCGACTCCCATCAGCCTTGTGTGTTGGGTCAAGACGAGCCGGTCGACTGTCGCCTGTGCAACAACCTAATCCCCGACAGCGGCCTGTGCGAACCGCCGCCGATGTGACGCGCGTGGGCGGGTGGAATTCATGTAGGGGCGATTCATGAATCGCCCCTACATCGCGGAGGCCCTCAGATCTTCTCGGGTTTGAATCCGCCCTTTTGGCGATCATAGAACCAGATCGCACCGAACACGACCAACAGCACCGCGGGCAGGATCGCAACGAACTGGAACGAGGCGGTCGATGCCGCCTGCGCTGCCTCATCGGCACTCTTGCCAGCCGTTTCTGCGGCGGCCTTGGCGTTGTCGAAGATCTTGCCCATCTCGGGCAGCACGAATTTGATCGCCGCCGCGCCCGCTGATCCGATCAGGCCCATGCCGAATGCACCGCTGCGCGGGTAGCGCTCGGCGGCAGAGGCCAACATTGTCGGCCACATATAGCAAACGCCGACGCCCCACACCGTTGCGGCTAGCAGACCCGACACGGGCGAATCCGCAACCGAGAGCCAGACCAAACCGAGTGCGGCGAGCAGGCACGAGACCCACAGCAGCCCGACGGACGACAGCTTCTTCACCATGGTTCCGGCAAAATGGCGCATCACGAACATCAGGCCCGCGACGTAAATCAGCAGAATGATGCCGCGCATGCCCATGGTGCGCGTCAAAGCCATGTCCACCCATTGACCCGGCGCGAGTTCAGACGATGCGGTCAGGAACATTGCCAAGAAAAAAAGAATGAACCCGGGGCGCAGCGCTTCCTTGAACATGTCGGTCGTTGAAACGCCCGCCGCCACGCGCTCCGTAGCCGGGAATTTTGTTCCTAATGCAATCGCCAGGATTGCGATTGCCGGCAAGAACATCATGCCGAACTCCATGCGCCAGCCAAGGCCGATCTGTGAGGCAATTAGAGCAAAAACACCGCCGATCACGATGCCCGCGGGCCACCAGGCATGCAGCACGTTCAGTCGGTGCGTTTTGTCATCCGGATACACCGCGGTGGTCAGCGGATTGATCACCGTTTCTGAGCAGCCCCAGCCCAGCCCGTGGAGGAACATGCCGATGGCGACAACGGTGCCCGTTCCCCCGGCAGGAGCGATCGAATCGGCCATTACCACCAGCCCTGTACCGACCAGGAAATTGGCGGCGCACAAGAGCAGCAGATTGCGCATGCCCAGGAAGTCGACGATGGCGCTGCCGATCAGCACCATGAACGCGAACCCAGGGAATGCCCAGCCGAGCGCGTCACCCAATTGCGCGGCAGAGTTGTTGAATAACTGCGCCTTGAGGTCGCCTGCAATGGCGCCGCGTAAGCTGAAGCTCATGCTCGTCGTGGCCAAGCACAGGCACGAGAGGATGAAGAGCCTTCGCGGGCTAAGGCCTGCGAGTTTGGCGGCTTCGTTGGCGGCTGCAGTGGAAGAGATCTGATCCATGGTTACCTTTATTGCCTTCTGTGAGTGCGCGCGTTCAGCGCAAATCCGTCTCTGATTCATTCATGATCTGCACGCTGGCGATGTTGACTCCGCATTGCGGGAATTCGTTGGGCGTGAAGAAATTGTCGGAAAGTTTGGAGTAGTAATTCTCGCCGTCTTTCAGGGTGCTGTCGTCGGCGGCGGGAATGGGCACGGAGATCTTCTGAGGCATCACTTTGCCCTGCAGAGCCTCCAATGCGGCCTTCATAGCAATCGCGGCGAGCCCCGGTGAATCGCCCAAGGAAAGCCCCTTCATGCCCTTGCTCGCATTCTGAGCAATCAGCTTGCGTGCCCCATTCTCGGCTTCAGTGGCAACCGGAATTGGCTTGTGTTTCGCTCTGAGGAGCGCGCGAATGGCACCGGTCGACCCGCCCTGCACCATCATGGCATCGAACTTCGGATGCTTGCTCAGCGCTGCAGTCACTGCGGCTTCCGCCTTGTCGTCGTCCCAGAACCCGATCACCTCTACGATTTCGTATTTCTTGCCGGGCGCTTCCATCACCTTGCGGAAGCCCAGGTGTCGATCGCGATCGACGGAATTGCCAGGTAGTCCGCGCACCTCCAGCACCTTGCCTTTTCCGCCCAGCTTCTTGTCCAGGAATTCGCCCCATTTTTGACCCATAGCGCCCTGGTCCTCGTTGACTTGCATCACCCGGTCGCTGTCGAGCACCCCATCGAACGGCACCAACACGACGCCCTTCTCATCGGCGAGTTTGATCGCTTGGTCGAAACCCTGCGGAGCGACCGCCAATGTTACGATCGCTTCGAAGCCCTGATTGATGAAGTCTTCGATCGCGCTCAACTGGGCGGCAATATCAGTGCCAGTAGAAACGACTTTGAATTCCTTGAGCAGCGGCGCAATGGCAGGGTCTTTCGCAAAAGCCTTAGCCGTTTTCACCATTTGAATACGCCAGGCGTTGCCCACGTATCCATTGACCAGCGCTATACGAAAGGGCGGCTTGCGCTCGGGCCATTGGAAGAATTTGGTTTTCTCATTCCAGGGCTTGAAGCACTCGGGCATGTTGCCCGGTCCTGCAACGATCAGTGGACCTGCGCTCTTCTCTTTGGTTGCTTGTTTGCTGGGCTCAGCTGCAGGCTCCGTCGCCTGCTTACTCGGCGCGCTGACTGCGGTGCTCTTGGGCTCAGTGTCGCAAGCGAGAGGCGTGAGCAGCGCCGCAGTCAAGAACATTGGCAAGCACAGCCGGCTCGCTCCCCGCTGGGTTCGCTGACGAAATCGGTCGATAGATCCGTCGTTGATGGTCATGCAGCCCCTCCCTGATCCACAAAATACGCTGGAAGGCCTCGTACATCGGCCAGCTCCTTGGAGTAAAGTTGAACGCGGTGTGGCGGCTGGAGGGCGTCGTCTACAGGGGCGCCAGCAGGCACGTCGCGCAGTGTAGGTTTACGCGAATTTTGAACCGCGGGTGGGGCCCCAAATTTCCCTTGGGCGACCCCCGACCGCGGGGTAGGCTCTGCGCCGGCGAAGGTGGTTCGGTGCCACCGGGCCTTTTTTAGCGATGTGCCGTTTTTGGCGATGTGCCGTTTTCTAGCAACTTGCGGTCTCCTGCCGGACATCCATCAGGCATGAGCCCGTATAACGCCGTGAAAGTAGACAAAGACTCCATGCAAAGCCGTCTCTCTTCCAGGTTGAAGCTCTCTCGTTCCCAGTCGCTCTTGCTCGCGGTTTCTGCGCAGGCGCTGATGCTCGGTTATGTCGGGTGTGGCGGTGGCGGCAGTTCCGGCGGCACCACCCCAATGGGTGGCACTGGGCCCGGGATCGGCGGAATGACTTCCACGGGCGGCGGCGGCACGACTGCAACAGGTGGCAATGTCACCACGGGCGGCACTGCAGCAGGTGGCACAACGCCGGTCACGGGCGGCGCGGGTGGAACGCCGGTTGGTACCGGCGGCGCAACTGGGGGCATGCCTGCAGTGGGTGGTGCGGGTGGCACGCCTGCTGGAGGCGGTGGCGGCGCTGGGGGCGGCGCTGGCGGGAGTACCGCGATGATGGGGCCGGCCTGTTCCACTGCCATGGGCACAAACGACGCGAACCTGACCGTGCGTCGCCCAGAGATCAGCACGCGGATGGTCGCAGGGGTGCCTGCGGGCGACATGATGCGCATCAAGTACGACAAGACATCCATGAAGATTTATGCGCTGAGCGGCAACGGCACCGTTTATGTCGTCGACCCGGTTGCAAATACTGTCACGGCCGCCAATACCGGTTTCGGTGGGGGCACCAACTGTCGCTCCATGGCCTTCGGGCCCGACGGCACCATGTACATCGGGTGCGGCAACGGCGGCGGCACCTCGATCAAGATCAGCAAGGGCACGCCTGGCGCCGGCGGGATGTACACCTGGAGCACCTTGGTGACTACGGAAGGCTTTCAGCCGAGCGGCACGAACTTCGATCACGCGTTCAACGGATTGGTTGTAACACCCGACGGAGCATCGGTGCTCTTCGGCAGTGGCTCCCGAACCGATCACGGCGAAGACGAGGGCGGTCTCCGTGAAGTGGCGCTCAGCTCCGCCATCTTCAAGGTCCCCACAGCTGCGCCCACTCCAATGATCATGGACACCGAAGCGGCCGCAGCTCCATTCCTATTTGCCGACGGCACGCGCAACACATTCGATCTCGCCTACAACGACGCGGGCGACTTGTTTGGCGCCGAGAACGGCCCCGACATGGACTTGTCCGATGAGATCAATTTCCTCGAGCAAGGCAAGCACTATGGGTTCCCCTGGCGTTTCGGAGACGTGGACAATCCCGTGAAGGCGATGGGCTACACCGGCGCTGGCAGCATGTGCCTGCCTCCCACGTTGCAAGCGGTGACCAAGGGCACCTATGCCAGTTACGACGCCGGCTTCCCGGCGGCTCCAGCCGGAGTGACGTTCACCGACCCAGTGTTGAACCATGGGCCAGACAGCGACAAGTTCCGAGTATGTCCAGACGGCGCACCGCAAGACGCGAGCGATCTTTCTATGACGCTGGCTGGCATTACCGGACACAAGTCGCCGCTGGGCTTGATGTTCGACACAGCCGGAGCGCTGTGTGGCGATTATTTCAAGGCCGGCTTCTTCATGACCTACGGCGCGGTTGAAGATCGGTTCCTCGATGGCGGGCGCGATCTCAACCTGGCCCGCTTCACCAAGGTCGGGGCCGCTTACGAGATGGAAGTCACGCAGCTGGTCGCCGGGTTTGGAGGCGCTCCTATGGACGCCACGCTGGTGGGCAACAAGATCTACGAGGTGGAGTACGGAGGGGGCGGCAGCATCATCGAGATCACGCTGCCCGCCGCCCAGTAGCACTGCTCCCGAGTCCTGCTAAGCTGACTTGCTGCTAACCTTGTGAAAGGCTCTTCGTGAAACAATTGAGATTCGCCGCTGCATTTGCGGTGCTAGTGCTTGCCGGTTGCACCAGCACCGATCCTGCCAAGAATAACGACAACAACACTGCCGTGGCGGGCACGGGTGGCGATGGAGGTTCTGGTTCTCTCACAACCGGCGGCGCAAGCGGTGGGGGTGCGGGCGGCAGCGGAATGGTCACCGGTGGAGCTCCCGCCGGTGGAGGCGGTGCGGGCGGGAGCGCGGGTGGTGCAACCGGTGGCACGGGCGGCGCTGGCGGCACAGGCGGTGCGCCGAACCTGCAACCCATGATGCTCAGTGAGACGGGACTGTATTCCGACACGGCGGCGGGCACACTGGCCCCTGGCGTGATGCAGTACGCGCCGCAGTTCACACTGTGGTCTGACAGCGCCGCCAAGAAGCGCTGGGCCTACATCCCGCCCGGCTCAAAGATCACCACGACGAACATGGATTTCTGGGTGTACCCGGTCGGCACCAAGTTCTGGAAAGAGTTCACGCGCAACGACGCAATGGGCAATCCCGTTCGCGTAGAGACGCGGCTGCTCTGGAAGCAGGTCTCTGGGGCTGCGGGTTGGTACATGATGGCGTTCAAGTGGAACGCAGCCCAGACCGACGCCGTGGCGACTCCGGATGGCGAAGTCAACGCCTCAGGGACTCCGCACGATATTCCGAGCCAGGAAAACTGCAGCACCTGTCATCGCAACATGAGCGACCGTGTAATTGGGTTTTCCGCAGTTCAGCTGTCGCATGCGAAGGCTGATGCGAACGACACCACAATCGACGATCTGATCGCGATGAACCTGTTGAGTGCGCCTCCCGCGGCTGCTTTCACGCTGCCGGGCAACGACGTCGACAAAGCCGCGATCGGTTATCTGCACGCCAACTGCGGGATGTGCCACAACGAACACTCCAACGTGTTCATCACCAAGATCAACGACATGGATCTGTGGTTGCACGTCGCTCCCGACGCGGCTCATCCCGTTTACGGAGATCTCACCAGCGTTCAGACAACCGGCGCCTACCTGGGCTTAGTGAACAAGGATACCAAGAAGGGTAACATCCTGGGCGCGACCAAGCGCCTGGTCCCAGGCGATCCGGTTCACAGTGCGGTGTATCAGGTGATGTCTGTACGCGACGTGATGCCAGGCGCTGACCCAGCAGCAGATGCGGGCGCGGACGGCGGAATGGTATCC
>DATJEQ010000257.1:0-4940 GCA_035496495.1 Polyangiaceae bacterium | reverse complement strand
TGCCGCCTTGCGTGGGGTCCGCAGAGCCGAAGCGATCAATGCAGGGTTGACCGTAACTCTGGGGTGAGCGCACGCCGAGTTCCCCCTCATCGCACACCGCGCGCGCCGGGATCTGCCCCGGTGCATTCCAATCCGACCCGTACGACATCAGCGTCATGGTCACTTTGGAGCGCGCACCCATGTCGTAACTGGCGCGCAAGAAGGCGTTGTAGCGCTTGAGATCCTCTTCCGTTTGGTAGGGACCGTTTTCCTTGGCAATTTCCGCGGCCAAGGTAGTGCGCCAGCGATCGTGCAATTGGGGCGACGCGATCGCCACGCCACGCAACATGCCGTATTGACCGAGCGAAACTTGCGCGAAGCTTTCTGGCAGCGCTTCCGCCAGCTTGATGTCGACCGCGCCGGCCGTCGCGAAATCGCCGAAGCGCGTTTCGTACGAACCCTTGTAACCGTCGACCGACGTGGTGAGCTCTGGGATCAAAAAATGCAGATCGCTGTAGCCCTGGCCGTGGCCGTGACTGACCGCGTTGACGGGCACACCGTCGACAAAAAATGCGACGTCCGTTCCATGGCCCGCGTTGAAGCCTCGCAAGAACCACTGATCGGCGTCGCCTCCGCCCATGTGCTGCGCGGAGATCAACCCGGGAACCGCTTCGCCTAAGTTGGTCGTACTGTTGCCGGGGCGCAGGCGCAGATCGGTCGCTTCGGTGTGACTTTGGGACGCGGCGTTAACGGGCGCGGTGTCCTCAGCCGCTTTCTCCGGCGCAGGCGGCGGCTGCTCTGCCTCTGCGTGCGTCGACAACGACAGCAGGAACACCGCAGTACACGAGGGAAACAGTTTGAGAAAACCGCTGCGCATCTTCGACATGCTCGTGATTTTGTTGATGAACCTGGCTGCCGACGGTAGCACGGCCCAGCTAAGGCCCGTTAACCCAACCCGCAGGGTAGGCGCTCTTGTGGGAAAAATGCCAGTAGATTCAACGGTTTGATACTCCCCAGCTCACGTGCTACGAGCCCAGCACTCACTCGGAGGAGGTCTATGAAATCGCTTGTGATCGCTGCCTGTTTCGTCGGCGTGGGCTGCTTGCTGTTCGCCGGTTGCGGTTCATCCGCGGATAAAGTCAGCCTCACCCCGGACGGCGGAAGCCACAGCAGCGGGGGTAGCCCCTCCACTTCGGTCGGGGGTAGCGGCGGGATTGTGGACATTCACATGATCCCGGATAGCGGTCCCATTGGCGTGATCATGTGTGATCAGCTCGGCACCTGGTGTCACCCATTCGATCACACGACGTTGGGGCACACGTGCCATGAAACAGGCCACACAGGAGACGTTGCAGCGTGTGCAGCCATCTATGATGAATGCGTCGCGCTGTGTCACCCGGCCGACGCGGGCGGCGATGCAGCGGTGGTGCAACTGGGGCCCAATTGTGAAGCTTTAGCCAGCGCGTGCGATCCGTTCGAGAACAACGACGGCGGCACAGGTCATGATTGTCACGAACTGGGTCACATGGGTGATGAAGCGGCTTGTACCGCGCAATACTCAACGTGCATGGCCGTGTGTGCACCGGCAGATGCGAGTACTGCCAGCGACGCAGGAGACGCCAGCGACGCGGGCTAAGTCAGCGTTGCGGTGTGCCTAACCCAGCGGAACTCAATCCCGCAAGCAGGGGAGTGCCTTGAGGAAGGATGCTGACTTCTAGGCCGCTGCTTTGAAGTAGACTTTGAATTTCTAATACTTCGAACAAAGCGGAGGCGATGGTGGTGTCTTTGGCGATTTCCGCCAGCGCTTTACCCACGATCAACGGCCGGGTTGCGGCGGCTTTGGCGAACTCAATGGCGGCTTGGCGCTCGGCTGTAGAGTGGATCACGTTCACGCGGTTCGCGCCATCCTGTTGAATAGCGGCGGTGACTTGGCGCAAGCGGTTGACGACCTTCGCTTCAATTTGCGTGGTCATGCCCTCATCGCGGAAGTGCACCTTACGGATGTACACGCTGCCCACCTTGTAACCCCACTCTTCGGATTTGGCGGAGACTTCAGTGCGCACGACTTTGCTCATGGAATGGCGATTCTCCAACATCTCGCCGAGCTTCAGATTGCTGAGGCAGCGCACAGTGGCATTTGAGATATTGGCGCGCAGTGAGCCCGCTGGATCGATGTTCTTGTAGATGTAGGAGAGCGGATCGCTGACGAACATTTCACACCACACTCCGATGCCCATGGGCGCGCCCTCTTCGGAGTTGACCGGTTGGCTGCGCAGGTACGTTTGATCCAAGCGCAGATCGACCACGAATTTCTTGCCGAAGAAGGGCAACAGCATGGCAAAGGGGCCCATGCTGAGCCAGGGGCAATGCAGCCCCGGTTCGTTGATCACTTGGCGCACCTTGCCGAACAGCTCGAACACCACGGCTTGGCGCTCACGCACGATGACGTACAGGCCGAACCAGCGGGCGAAAGCCAGCGCGATGGGCATGGCGATGAAACAAGCGAAGAAGGTGCACACCAAAGCGATGAAGAATTCCATCACACGCCTCCCTTGCTCTCGGTGAGCACGAGTTGTTTGGCGCGCCTTCTTAAGGGGATTTTCGCGTTGCGCACGTAGGCGGCAATGGCGCCTGGTCCTCCGGTGCCGGCTAATTCTCGCAGCTGGGTGGTGAGCGCCAGTAGGGGCTCGACTTCGGCTTGAGCATTGAGTGTTTCGATTTCAACCGCACGCCTCGATTGCACGATGCGCTGATCTGCCGCGGCCTGAGCCAAGCTGATCTCGCTGGAGACGTGGTTGTGCGCGGTGTTGATGGCGGCCAGCGCCGAATCCACTTCGGTGGGCGGCTCAATGCCGGTGATCAGCGCCGCATCCAGGCTGATGCCGTAGCGCGCGGTGGCTGCGGCGCATTCGTCGTCCATCCGTTCATTCAGGTCGCGCAAATTCTTGCGCAGATCGTTGATGGAGATGCCCGTGATGCCGCTGCCCGTGTCGGCAATATCGGGCTCTTCCAGAGCCAATTTCTTGGGGGCCTCGAAATTCGCAATGCGGTCGCGCAAAATCGAGACGAAGTAACCCATCACATGAGCGACTGGGTTCTTGATACCAAAGAGGTAAGCGTACAAGTTCCGATCGGAAACCGTGTAACGCAGCTGCCCACTGAGGCCGGTATTCAACTGATCTTTGGTCACCGCCTCCAGCACTTGGCCTCCAGAGTTGGCGCCGGGATCTTCCGGATCGTAAGCGATGGAAACTGTGGCTGTCGCAATCGAAGTGCGGTGTAGCGTTTGCCAGGGGAGTTTCCAGTAGAAACCGGGGGCAATCACGCGCACCTGCGGGTAGGTGTAGCGCTCGCGATCTTCCGGCCTCAGTTGCTCGGCAATGGGGTCATTCAGTGTCGTTCGATCCCCAATGCGCTGCGCTTTGCCAAAGGTGCACAGCACCGCGCGTTCATTAGGCCCAATGGTGTAGAATCCACCCAAGCCGTAGCGCGCGAAGAACCACAACAATCCGCCTACGATCATCCCCAGCAAAATATCCATGGGAGCAGGCTAGCCAAATAGCATGCCGGCGACCAGCACGTGTTGTCGCGGCAGTTGTGCCGGAGCTAGGGCACGGGGCAACCGACGCGCTGCGAGCTGATCACGACGTCGTCAATCCAGACTTCTTCAGCAGGGTTGTCTTGGTATTGCTCCCAGCCGATGATCAGCTTGTCGAACATCGTTGGGCCGTCCCAGGGGTAATCTGGCGTCATCGGCACGCCGTTGAAGCCGGGCCCTTGGCAACGCGAACCATGGCCGACGGCATCAACTTCGTTCATGGCCACGCCGTCGATCCACAAATGCGCCGTGTCATTCGGACCATCGAATTCCCACTCCCAGCACTTCCAAGCCCCAGGTTGAATTGTCTGTGCGATCGCGTCAACCGCGCAATCCGAATCCACTGGTGCATCGCCCGTCTCGGGCCCGCCCCCGCGCAGCAGCGGCATATCGCCATTCTTGGCTCGCGGTCGCTGGGCGTAATTGGAGAGCAACTTGCCGAACATTCCCCCTTCAGCGTACTTCGTGACCTCGTCGGGGAAACCCGGGAACGGTCCGCTCGACATATTGAGGTTCCAGTGCTGCGCGTCAGGCGGAACGGAGGTGAGCCACACCATCATGCGCCCGAAATGATCGAGCGGCATCAATTCCACGCCCGGTGTCTCGCGGATGATGTCCGCGTAGTGGTGCGCTCCTTGAAGCGTCGTGAGGTGCAACGATTGAGCCCCTGCATGTGGCTTCGTGTTGTCGACTTTGACTGCGCCTGAATAGGTGTACGCGATCCAATCCGGACTCAAATCGGTTGCGCCGTCTGTATATTTCTCAAAGTCATCGCAAATGATCGCCGGCGCTGGGCAAGCGCTGCTTCCCCCGCCACCGCCCGCACCGCCCATTGCGCCTCCTGTGCCCCCCGCCGCAGTCATTCCTCCCGCGCCTGCGGTGAGCGCAGTCGAACCGCCGCTTCCGCTCACGCCGCCCGTTGCGCTCATTCCTCCAGTGCCGCCCGTCGTACCGCCGGTACTCATGGCGGCACCCGCGTTCCCTCCCGTCAATGCACCCCCAGTGCCGCCCGGGGTGAGCGAAGTCGAACCCCCCGCCGCCGTCATGCCTCCGGTATTCGTCGATCCGCCCAGTGCAGTGTTCGTGCTTCCCCCGGAATTCGAGTTCGAAGAAGAGCTAGTGCCGCACGCGGCGAGCAAGCACGCAGCGATCACCGTTGCACTGCGCGTGTGCATGATCCGTCGCGATCGCCCCAGAACAACAGCCGGCATTGCGTACAGCGTACCCGCGCCCGGCTCCGAGATCCAGGGCAGGGCGCCCCCGGGCCCCCTCATCAAATCAGTACGGTAGGATCTTTATCCCCAATGCACCCATAAAGTGCATTCCAGTCATATGCCCGGCGGAGTCCCGCTGTGTTCAGTGC
>DATJEQ010000256.1:0-4007 GCA_035496495.1 Polyangiaceae bacterium | reverse complement strand
TCTCGCCGATGGCCAGGATTTGCGGCTTCAATTGCGTGACTTCGCTCAGCGCCTGCTGCGGATCGTCGAACTGCAAACAGGCGTTGGGTTGGGTTAAGTCAGCGGCCGCGGCGCAGGCCTTGCCGGCAGAGGGGTTCGGTTCTTCCGGCGGCAGGTGCAGCTTGCAGGGGCAAACGTGTTCGGGCGCGTGGGGCGATTCGTGAATCGCCAATACCGTAGATTGTCGAGGTGACGGGTTGGGCGACGCGGCGCATGCGGGCATCAACAACGCGACGAACAGGGGCAATTCACGAATTGCCCTTCCGAAGAGCGAGGGTGTCATTGGCAGAAAATGATGTCGTAATCAGGAGCTAAATCGTTGCCGGCGCAGGTGTAAGTGCTGGCTTGGTCGTCAAAGGCGTAGCTGTACGCATCGGGGCAAGCCATCTTGAAATCCTGTGAGTACATGCTGGGCGGGCATTGTTGCGGTCCGCCGGAAAACGCACCGGCGCAGCAATACTGATCTTCGTGAAATGCTGAGCACGCGCTCTGACACACCGCGGGCTGTGCTTGGGCATTGGTTTTCAACAGATCTGCCGGGCAATTGTTGACCAGATCATAGAGGCAGATCGGCGTGCCGCATTTGTACTTGCCGCCCCCCGGTGTGAAGGTGCCGTCGACTGGGCGAATGGACATCGGCACGTTGAAGCCGTCGACCAAACTGAGATCGTAAAAATCCAAGTTCTGATAACCCGACAACGAGAACTCCGCCAAGGTGTAGGGGCCGGGGTTGCATTGCCCAGCGTTGCAACCCGTTTCCGCCCACAAACGGCCGGAAGTGAAATTCGTGAGTACGTAACTTTGGCAAGCGCCGGGCGCCAAATCGACTTGACCAGCAAAGGTGTTGGCGGGTGTATCAGTCCCCGCGGCGTGAAATCGAATCGCTTGCGCGCAGCGATTGACGACTTTGACGCAACGTTGGGTGTCGCTGCCGTCTGCAGCAATGTTGCAGCTGCACTCGCTGATCGCCGCCGGCGCGTGATCGACGCCCGACCAGCCGTAACCATCGCCCGTTACTTGGCCCCCGCTTCCCGCGGAACCGCCTGAAGCACTGCCGCCGTTCCCTCCCGAGCCCGCGGTGAGCATAGTCGAACCGCCCGCGTTCGCAGTCCCGCCAGCTGGCGCACCTCCCGCTGCCGGCGTGCCACCTGAAGCCATTGTTGCGCCGCCGGAAGGTGATCCGCCGTTGTGCGTCGTGCCCCCAGCGGCCGATCCGCCAACGGTCATTCCACCGCTCGCGGTGTTGCCACCTGTGCTCACAGTCCCGCCGTGGGCCGCGCTATCGCCACCGCTGGCCGTGGACGTGGTACCCGCTCCCGCGGACGTGCTGTTTGAATTGGCACCGTTGGAAGTGCCGCACGCGACGAAACCACAGATCGTGGCTAAGAATACAGCGCGCAGCACAGAACCCATCAGTGCACCCATTTCCAACCGGGGACACTGAGCCCCGCGTTGGGATTGTAGCCGACTTGATACCACTGCACCGCGTTGTGTTCGTCGACCAGGACGAACGTGGGTGTGCCCGCGACGCCATACGCGACAAACGTGCGGCGTCCGGCGTCCATGGCAACCGTTTTTGGAAACGGATTAGTGAATTTCTTGAAGAACGCGTCGAGCACTTTGTCGTTCTCGTCGGTCACCGCCACCACGGGGATCTTCATTTGTTTTTCCAGTGCCAACAGTTCGGGCACCGACAGCTTGCACGGCCCACACCAGGTCGCCCAGAAGTACAGCAAATGCTTTTTGTGTTTGGAAAGGATCGTGTCAACAGGGCCGCGGTAACCCTTCACTGTGACTTTGGGTGCAACCCCGCCCATTTGCACCGGGCCAGGCAAATCGGGCCACTTCACCGGAAACGGTGCAGGCACAATGGTGAGATCTTTGTGTTTGCCATCGCGCAAGATAGACAGCGTCCCGGGTTGGCCCACCGGCGTGAGCATCACCCACGAGCGGATCTGATTCTTGCTGGTGAATGGGCTACCCGGAGGGCCGAGCACAATGTCGCCCGGAGCAAAGCCTGCCGTCAGCGCTGGTGAATTCGGGTACACCACGGAAACCATGGAGGCGCCAGCGGGGAGCGGGTGTTTTTTCGTCGTCTCCTCGTCCGGCTCCTTGAAGCTGATCCCAATCCAGCCAGGCAACGCACCTTGCGTCAGCGCAATATCTTGATCGAACGGCGGGTAGGCTTGGGGTGCCGGCTCCACGGGCGCGTTGGCGGCCGGCGGCAGCGGCAATGAAAAGCCCTCGCACGCGGTGAGCCCTGCGTATGCCGCCTTCTGTTGCGGAGTGCCGGCGCCCCCCACATAGAATCGACCGGCAATCGAGATCAAGATTGTGCGCAGGCGCAGCACCACCGCAAGCCGCACCTCCATCCGGTACGAAGCGTCTTCAGCGGCGTTGCCTCGCGTTTGCAACGCTTGCAGTCGCGCTTCCGTCGCAGAATCCGTGGCGCTGAATTGACCGAACGACGTCAATAGCTCGCCCGTGAGCGCCCGCGTTCCGGGGCCGTCCAAAGCGCCCAGCGCTGGATCTGAGAGGCGCGCCTGCCAATCGGCGCGCTGCGCGAGGAACCGTTCGAGGTTCGACTCATTGGCATCGTCCAATGCAGAACCCCACGCGTTCTTCACGTTGGTGAGCTGCTGATCGATCACAGGCAGCCGCGTGGCAAGGTCATTCAATTCCGAGAGCGATCGTGGGCTGAAGCTGCCATAGGCTCGGGCAATGCTATCGAGCAGGCGGACTTCTTTTTCCCACTTGCCGGCATCCGCAAAGGCTTGCCTGAGCACCTGATCGACCAGCACATCCAAGGTCATCTTGCTGGCGGCCGCGGCTTTGTTCAGCACGGATTCCAGGTAAACGTCCGAGGTGCGCAGAGGAACGTCGGGCGTCGCATCGCCTACCAGCACCGCTTGGTGCGCGTCGTTGAATCCCCGCACATGGCCTAAGGCGCGCATGAATTCAAACGAATGCCCCACGTTGTCCTTGCCTAAATTTTCCGCGAAGCAGCCGTACGCTTTGCGATCCGCCGTCGACGAGAAATAGCCGCACACGTTGCCTGCAGGCTCTTGATCCTGCCCACGCGCCGACATCAAACCGGCGAAACCGCCGGAGTAACACTGCGACATCAAATTGACGACGCGCACACCCGGATCCAGGGTTGCAATCAAGGCCGAAAGCTCGCGCACGGAAATGAACGCATTCTGCCCCCACAGCATGATGCGATTGTCCATCGGGTCAGGTCCGTTGCGCGTGCCGTGATCGGTCACGTACAAGAGCAAGGTATCTCCGGGGTGCAGGCGATCCTTGGCGGCGGCGAACCACGCTGTCAGTTGCTCCTGAGTTGCGGGTTGCAGCGTTGCCCCCTGCAGTGCGCTGTTGACCAAAGTGGTTGGAGTGCGCAGACGAAATTCAAATCGAGTGCCTTCGAGTCGCCAAAAATCCGCTTCCGGTTGCACATCGCGCACCGAAAGATCAGCCGCCGTGTCAGGGCCGTCACTCGCCAGAATGCTGATGTGATCCGGCGCGATGCCTCCCTGAAGCAACACATCCCGCAGGTGCTTCAAATGCAGCAGGTGCGATTGGTAATTGAGCGAAGGATTGCCCGCGCCGTTGATCATCAGCACTTCGGTGATCGCCTTGGGCTTTGGGGGTGCGGCGGGCGCGTTCGACGCGGCGCTCACGGCAGCTGCAGCGTGCGCAGCGGGTGCTTGTGCTTTCTGTTGGGGTTTGCAGGAGAGAGCGAAAAAGACGCCGATCAGGGCAAGCGTGGAGCGGAATCGAAGAAATCGAGTGTTCATGAAATTCGGTTCGGAACGATACATCTGGCGTTGCTACGAGCTAACCCAGGTTGGGGTTGCGCAGTGCGCTGTCAGACGGATTGGAGATGGGTGAAGAGAAAAATTCGGGTGCACCTCGAATTTTCCAGGACAATCCCTGCTGGGGCCAGAGAAAAATGGTAACTAGGTACA
>DATJEQ010000255.1:0-3314 GCA_035496495.1 Polyangiaceae bacterium | reverse complement strand
CAGGATGCGCACAGGACGCACCAAGCTTGCCTCCACACTGAATCGGAAGAATAGATTCGGAACCGTCGTAGCTCAGCGCATCCTCAACGCCCACCGACACCCCCTCCCATGCGTTATCACGCGGCCAAGACCCAAAGCCGTCCTACGGCTTTGCGCGCCATCGCAGAGCAATATCAGCAGCGGCATGCGCCGAGACGTGGAAACTGGGCAACGCATGGTGGAGCTGCGTCCCTGGTCGTGCCCCGATTAAGGATTGAGGACGACCCGGGCACGCTGATGTCCCCCAAAACGGGGATGCACCAGGAAGGATCGGGCGGCGTCTTTGTTGTACTAGGTCCGGCGTAGATAGCGGAGCGCTTCAGTCTGAAGGTGGCCGTCGCCGACCAGCGGGATTCAGCATGGCACAGCCAAAGATTACGCCCACATCCAAGGGCAAGGCACGACCCAGTATTTTGGGTGTTGTCAACGGTCTGTCCCGGGAGGCGATCAAGGCCCTTCCTGCTGTCCCCTACCAGTCATGGCTTGGCACGGTCGGCCTCGCCGTCGCGGTCGGTATCGCCTATTTCATGGCAGCTCTGTTCGGCCTAGCCCTTCGCGCCAACACAGGAACGTCCATCTTCTGGCCAGGTGCGGGCATCTCGGTGGCTGCGTTGATCGTGTGGGGGCCCACGGCGCGCCTGCCGGTGTCAGCTGGCGTAGTGGTCGCAACCGTTGTCTCCAATCTCATGATCGGCAAGAACCCCTGGCTCGCCGTCGCTTTTGGCTTCGTAAATGCCGGTCAGGCACTTCTCGCGGCTGGGTTAATCGAACGCTGGTTCGGGAGGTCACTTAAGCTAGGGGATGTGTCTCAGTCACTTGGGTTCTTGGCGGCAGCCACGACTGGAGCGGCTGTTGGTGCCATGGGCGCGACAATCGCTGTCGGCTTTATCGAACCAACCGCGTCCTCTTTCACAGTGTGGCGATTTTGGTTTGCATCCTGTCTGCTGGGCGTGGTCACGGTCGCGCCGCTGCTAGTCGGATTCGCCGAAGCTGTCCGCAACCGCATTTCGTCGCGCCGTGAGCTGGTCGAAGGCGCGGTAGGTGTCGTGGCGTTAGTGGCGTTGAGTGTATTCGTCATTTCACTGCCACAGGGACCTTGGTCGACAGCGTTGCCCATAGCCCTGGTATTCCCGGTCTTACTATGGGTCGCCGTACGCTGCCGGCCCGTGTTCTCTGCCGCAGCTGGGTTCGTTGTCGCTTTAACCGTCATTTGGTCGCTAACGTTCAGTGTAGGGCATTTCGGAGACACGAGCATCGCTCTTACAGACCGCATACTTGCGGCACAAACCATCGTGTTGACGGGCGCGGTGCTGGCCCTCGTTGTTGCCGCGCTGTTCGACGACAGGCGCCGCAGTGAAGTGGTGCTCAAACAGAGTAATCAGCGCCTTCAGCTGGCCCTCAATGGTGCCGAGCTCGGTGCGTTCAGCGCGGACTTTGCCACCGGGCACCTCGAGTGTGATTTGCGCACTGCCAGGATGCACGGACACAACGTACCACCCACCACGATCAAAGAGTCCAGACGCTTCGTCCACCGGAGCGACCTCGCTCATATAGATGCTGCTTTCGCAAAGGCGCGAGCCACCGGTAGAGTCTGGAACGCTGAATACCGGGTGGTGCATCCATCAAATCACCCGCATGCTGGCGAGACTCGCTGGGTTGTAGTCGAGAGTTCCATTGTGCTCGATGCCCGAGGCATGCCTACGGGGCTGCTTGGCGTCACTCGCGACATCACTTCCCGGAAGCTGGCAGAGCAGGCTCTGGCCGAACGCAACCTGCAGCTTGCGCTTGCAGGAAGGGCGGGCCGCGTCGGCAGCTTCGCGTATGATATCGACACGGAGAGGATGCAAATCTCTGCGGGTTACGCGGCCATTCACGGCTTCCCTGATGGGACCACCGAGATTGCGCGCAGCGAATGGCAGCTCAATATGCACCCTGAGGACCGCGTGCGATGGGAAGCGCTCCGAAGTCGCGCCTACCGTGAGCGGTGCGATGAATATACTGGGGAATATCGAATTGTTCGACCTGGGAGCGAGATTCGTTGGATCGAGGCGCGTGTTTTCGTTTCGTACGACGGCGACGGCCGCCCGCGCCGCGCTGTGGGCGTCGACATAGATGTCACCGCCCGCAAGCGCGCAGATGAACACCAGGACACACTGAATGCTGAGCTGGACCATCGCGTTAAGAACGCGCTCGCGACTGTGAGCGCGATCGCCGCCCACACAAAGGCCGCCAGCAGCTCGGTGGATGACTTCGTGGCGGCGCTCGACGGACGCATTCGCTCGATGGCAACGACACACGAGCTGTTGAGCGCCCGACGGTGGCATGGCGTGTCGCTGACAGAGCTGGTCCGGCGCGAGCTCGCACCGTATGCCACCCGCAACAACACCGAGATCGGTGGTCCCGAGGTGACTCTCAGCGCACATGCGGGCCAAGTGGTCTCAATGGTGCTGCATGAGTTGGTAACCAATGCTGCAAAACACGGCGCGCTTTCCGTCCACGATGGACGGATTTCCGTTCATTGGAGGAGTGGGGTGAACAGGAATGCGGGTGCTCCAATTGTCATCGAGTGGCAAGAGAGCGGTGGCCCCACCGTCCGGTCTCCCGACACACCCGGATATGGAGCGGAGGTCATACGCGATCTCATCCCTTACGAACTCGGGGGAACGGTCGACCTTGCATTTGCTTCTGAAGGACTTCAGTGCAAGGTGGAGATACCTGCGGAGTGGGTGGGTGACGGCACTCGATCGTGCGGTACGCTCAATGCAGCCGAACGGCCGTTGCATAAAGCATCGTGATCAAACATTCTCGCTGAATGGCTCTTGCAGGAAAGCGGCAACCGTCCCAGCATCGCCTCCGCCGCTCAGGTCTATGCGGCTCTGTCCATCCTGATGCCGATGCTCGAAGCTTGGTCAGGCCGTGTATGGCGGCACCACCGCAATGATTGGGATTCGCTCGCGCGGAGCGTTCTGCAGTAAACCGGTGCAAAGCGCACAATTGCATCGGCCGCCCTTTATAGGCGTGCACGATGATGTCGTCCGGGCGGTGGGTGCCTGTCATTTGCCATCCACTGCTGAAGACGGACGGACTGGTCGCAGCGCCATGAGGCCTCAGCCTTGCTGCGGCCGTCAGATCGCCCCGGTTTCACGCCGGTTATCCGCAATCTGCTGGGCAAGGCCTGCATGGTGTCGCATCCCGTGCGGGCGCGCGGATTGAAACACGATTGACGCCCAACGTGTCCCGTTCAACCTCCAGTCTCCTGTGCGGTTGTACCGGAT
>DATJEQ010000254.1:0-12072 GCA_035496495.1 Polyangiaceae bacterium | reverse complement strand
GCACCCGCATGGGGCTCGCGACTGGCGCTCACAGCGTACGTGATCGCGCTGGCTTCACTGCCGTTTCAAATCCCGATCAGCGCTCATTTCCTGCGCGCCGCTGCGTCAACTGTAGCGGTCAGCTATGCGATCAAAGCCTTTGAACTCGCCCGCGGGCGAGTGACCGACGCCTCTGTCTTGGACAATTTTTGGCGTTTTTTGTTGTGGCTGATGGTGCCCCACGATCCGCGCTGGCCCAAAGACGCCCACCAGCGCGCGAAGAACCGCGATCTTGGCATGCAACGTGTCGGTCGCGCGGCGATCAAAGCCGCTGCGTTCCTGGCTATCGCGACAATGGGCCCCATCCTGCACAGCGAACACTGGCCTTACCTGCTGGGCGCCGCTGTCACGGCATTCCACTTCTATTTTTTCGCCACCGCGATCACGGATGCGATCGGGGCGCTCGCATTGTTATTCGGCTGCGATATTGACGAGCTATTTCGCTTGCCCTTTGCCGCACGCTCACCGGCGGATTTCTGGAGCCGACGCTGGAACGTGTACATCGCTCGCTTCGGTGCGCGCTACATCTTCGCCCCACTGCGCACACGCGGTTTCACCCTGGCGACCAGTGCGGTGTTTGCGGCCAGCGCGCTCATGCATGAGTACATCGTGCTGGCGATATTCGGCCCGGCCGCAGCGAAGCTCGGTTACATGTCGCTATTCTTTTGGTTGCAATGCGTCGGCGTGTTGGTGCAGCACCTTTGGGTGCGCAAGGTGCGCCGTCGCTGGATGGTGCGCGAAGAGTTGCGAGTGCTGCTTCACCTCTTGTGGTTTGTGCCCACGACGGTGTTGTTCTTCGAGCCCGTGGGTGTCTTCTTGCGCAACTGGGGCATTCTTTGGCAA
Organism: Polyangiaceae bacterium; assembly: GCA_035496495.1. Lineage (GTDB taxonomy): Bacteria > Myxococcota_A > Polyangia > Polyangiales > Polyangiaceae > SZUA-265. Next base: position 11,190 of record DATJEQ010000254.1, on the reverse strand, counting down.
CCAATCCCTTGGTAAAAGCCCTACACCGTGGGCATCACGTTGCCGCCGCACACCGGCACGAACGCGCCGTGCACGTAACTCGCCAAATCTGAAGCTAAGAACGCGACCACGTTGGCGATCTCCTGATCCGTACCGCGACGGCGCAGCGGCACCTGACTCACGTAGTCCGCGTCATTGCCGGGTGTGATTTGATCTTTGTCGGAGATCGTCCACCCAGGCGCCACTTGATTCACGGTGATGTTGTGTTGCCCCACTTCACGCGCCAGCACACGCATCACCGCGTCCATTCCACGCTTACCCGCCGTGTAGGCAGAATAAGTGGGCAAAAGCTGCATTGTGCATTCGGTGTTGATGGCGATGAAGCGCCCAAAGCTCCGTTCAATCATGGCGGGCACAAACGCCTTGGCCAAAAACACGCTGTGCAGCACGCACGAGCGGAATTGGCTCTCGTACTTTGAGATCTCTTCTTCCAACACCGATTTCCAGGGATGGATCTGCACCACGGCGTTGGCCACCACAATGGAGGGGGCGCCCAGTCGGGACTGAACGGCCGCTGCAAAATCCTGAACGCTGCGCTCTTCGTTCACGTCCACCTGCGCTGCAATCGCGCGCCGGCCCAATGCGGTCAGCCCCTGCGCCACGCTGGTCGCCGCTTCCTCGTTCTCGTAGTAGCCGATCGCAACGTCCGCCCCGCAACGAGCCAAAGTTTCACAGATGCGGCGCCCGAGTTCACCCGAGCCGCCCGTCACCACTGCCAGTTTTCCAGCCAGATCCAGAGCCAGCGGCGACCGATTCATACCCCAACGTTACTAGGAACGGTCGGCTTGTGGACACCCAGAGGTGACTGACACTTTGCTTCTCTCAGTTATATGAGTTAAGGACGGCTAGGCATGTTGGAAACAGGCGCCTTCGGCTCCGCAAACCCGGGCCAAGTGGTGGACGGACGCTACAAGACTGTCGGCATTGTCGGCCGCGGCGGCATGTCCGAAGTGGTGCACTGCGTCGATTTGGAGACGGGCGATCATGTGGCACTGAAGGGCCTCGCCGGCAGTTACCGCAGCTCGGAAGATCACCGGCGCAGGTTGAGGCGCGAAGCCGACATCGCAGCGGCCATCAATCACCCCAATGTGGCGCAGATCCTGCGCGTGGGTAATACCCCTGAGGGCGACCCCTATCTGGTCATGGAGCTGCTCGTGGGGGAGACTCTGGCGGATTTGATCGCACGCGAAGGGGCGCTCACGCCGGCGCGAGCGCTGCCCCTGGTGCGACAAGCCGCCGCAGGGCTTGATGCTATGCACAGCCAAGGGATCATTCACCGCGATGTGAAGCCGAACAACTTGTTTCTGTGTGGCCCATTGGGTGAGCCGAATTGTCTCAAGCTGTTCGACTTTGGATTCGCTCGCCACCGCCGTCGCAAGCTCAGTCAGGGGCAAGTATTGGGCACGCTGGAATACATGGCGCCCGAACAAGTCGTCAGCGAGCCGGCCGACGTCCGCTCGGATATCTATTCTTTGGGCATGGTGATGTACCGCTGCCTGACCCGTGAGTTGCCCTTCGACCATGCATCCCAGAAGGACATGCTCGCCCACCAGTTGATCAGTGCGCCGCCGCCCCCTTCCTGGCTGATATCTGGCCTGGATCCTCGGATAGAAACCGTGATTTTGACCGCCATCCGCAAAAACCCTGCGAATCGATACGGGGCGATGAGCGAACTGCTTTTGGATATCGATCGCGTGCTCTCAGGGGAGGCGGTGACCGGCGCGCCCTTGGTGCAGGAGCCCGACCGCTACGAGCCGCAGACGGATCTGGGGCAGCGCGCGTTGCGCATCTTCACTCGCCGGCAGGACCCGAACTACAACTCCACCGCCCCCCCTCCGGTGCGGCGCTGGGGTACTGGTCAGTCCTAACGCGACGCCGTTTCTGAGCGACGCATTGCGCAACGCGTCGTCCGACATACCACCACCTTGGCCCACCTTTATGTCGCCTGAGGGCGGCCGGCGCGATAAGCTTTGAAAGGATTTAGAGTCCCAGTGGGCTCTTCATCCGAGTCATCGATTTGTATTTTGATTTCTCACGCAGCCCAGGATCTGACATGCGTAGCCCCACTCTTATTCTTGAATCCATTCTTGAATCCATTCTTGAAACAGCAAAACACGTTACTTCGCTTCGCCGGCTACGGCGCGCACTGCTGACGACTTGCGTCGCGACGGGCATCGTTTGGTCGCAGCCTGCCCAAGCTCAACTCATGGAGCCGGATGGCTTGGCCATTCCGCGCCCGATCAACAATGGGGACGAAACGGGAGCAGAGGCGAATCCCGGTTCACTGTCATTGAATCAGCTGTTCATGTCGCGCATGGATCCCGTGAATTGGCAGACCAATGCGGTGACCATGCCCGCCACATTCACACCGCGCTGCTCATTCACCGGAACGCTGCTGCTGCGTGGTGGCGGCTGTCAAATCGATTTCGGTTGGTACAACGTCAACGCGAGTTCGATGACGCCTCCGCCAGACAACGAAATCTACACCCTAGTGCCAGCGATTCCGGGGGCGTTTTCCCCGCAGGCGGGGGCCACTGGGCCGATTGACGGCAACGGCAACCCCATCACCCCGATGATGTTCACCGCCGATTCCATCCGTACCAACCCGAACTACATGGGCGGGGACATCGGCTTCGCGCTCAAGGGCAAGGCCGGCACCAGCTGCCCCCAAACGCATTTCTCAGAGCAGCGCCTGAACATCGCGTGCACGGCGCAGGGCTGCCAGGCGGGCGACCACTGGATCGCCGCGATCATCTACCAGTCACAGACAATCCCCAATGCCTACTACATCGCGTTCGAAGATGTGGCGATGAGCCCCGACAGCTTTGCTGGGCCGGGTCCGTTCCACAACGATGGTGACTTCAACGACTTCGTGTATTTCGTGGAAGGCATTACCTGCGACGGCGGTGGCGTGCCCTGTGACACCGGCATGCAAGGCGTGTGCGGCCCCGGCCTCACCGAGTGTCAGCCCGACGGCACCATCGTGTGCCGCCCGCAGATCGAAGCCAGCCCAGAGAAATGTGACGCCTTGGACAACGACTGCAACGGCATGGTCGACGACGGGGATCTGTGCGCGGCAGATGAAATCTGTTTGCGCGGCAAGTGCGAACATTTCTGCAACAACGCCGAATTCCCCTGCCCCGATGGTTTTACCTGCGTCGACAAGGTGTGTATTGAAAACACCTGCCTCGAGAACACGCCCCCGACGGCCAAGGTCTGCCCAGAGGGGAAGATCTGCAAGGGTGGGAATTGCGTGGGCGTTTGCGACGGGATCACCTGCCCTGTGGGCCAGAATTGTGAAATCGGCGTGTGCCTCGATCCATGCGACGGAGTAACCTGCGGCACGGATGAGGTGTGCACGGGGGGCGTGTGCGTGCTCAATTGCAACTGTCGCCCTTGTTCCGGTACGGATGTGTGCAACACCACCAGCGGGCAGTGCGTGAAGCCGGCCTGTGCCAACGCTGCCTGCACTGCGCCCCAAGTGTGCGACCCAACCACAGGCGCCTGCGTCGACCCCTGCATGGGAGCCGTTTGCCCCGGCGGAGCCGCCTGCACGGCGGGCAAGTGCGGCGAGCCAGTGATGGTCACAACGACCACTCCGGATCCAGCAATGCTTCCAGGCGGCGGAGGCCTGATCGACCCGAGTGTCGACCCGGCGGTGATTGACCCCTCAACGGCCGGCGCGGCGGGTAGCGGCTCAACGAGCACCTCTGCTGGTGCGGGCGGCACCACAAGCACCACCTCGCATTCACATCCGATTTTCGCTCCAACAGCCCCGACTCAATCCGGTTGCGGCTGTTCGCTCCCCGGCAGCAGCAGCACATCGCCCCCCTGGGCACTGGTCATAGGGCTGGCCCTATTCGGCCTGCGCCGTCGTGCACAGCAGCGCGCGCCGCACTGATCAGCGGACTCACTGATCAGTAATACTTGCGAGGCGGGATCATACGCAGCGAGATCATGCGCTGAGCCAGTTGCCGGCCGCGCTGTTCGGCCAGCACGCTCTTGAAGCGGACGTGCAGGTGCGTGCGGTGGCCCCAGGCATGGCGCAACACGCCGTCTTGGGCAGTGACGGGGTCGTAGAACAGCGCTCGCCGCCGCTCCGGATCTGTGCCCACCCGATCCGCCTGTTGCTCAAGCCAGTGCAGGATCGATCGATCCGCAAAGATGTATTCGATGCGCCCGGTGTCCACGAGGGCGTTCACCAGGTTCCAGGTTCGTGCAACATCCAGGTTCTGCTCAGTGGCGGTGGCGTACCAATGTTCGCCATCGCGGTAGTAAAGCCCCACATCGACATCGCACCCACTCTGATGACTCTTGTGACGTTTGAGAAACCCGCCGTGCTCAGCGCTCATCTGACCGATGTACAGCTTGGGCGCAGTGAGATCTTGCCCGTGCAGTTGGGCCAGCACTGCTGCAAGGGTCGCGACGGATTCTGTCGTGCCCCAAGCGCGGTCGCGATCGGTGATCTCGTAGCCTGCCCCAGTCGGCAGCTGCACCGCGTTGAACAGCGCTCCACGGTTCGGCTTACCCACAGCCATTGAGCCCAATGCCTCGATCTCCACGGGCAACAGTTGCTCGGGCGCGGCGGGCCAGCCACTGAGCGGGGGCTCGAGTTGCAACAATGCAACGTTCACCTCATCGGCCAAGCTCTGGGGTTCCAGGCGTGGCAGAGCGAGCGGCCTGTGCAGTGACACTGTGCGAGCCGGGACACCTTGTAGCGATGTGGATGAATGCCCCAGGTGCTCAACAACCAGACTGGCCGCGAGCAGCGCAACCAGGACGCTGGGAAGCAAGGGTGGGTTCATCGCAAAGGGGGCAGTTTTGCAGTAATCTGCCTTTGGGGCAATGGAGCCAGCGGCGACTGACCTGGACTGCTTAACCTGCGGCGCTTGCTGTAGGAGCGCGAAACCAGACACTATTTTGGTTCCGGCGGAGGATCTTCAGCGCTGGCGCAGAGGGGGCAAACCTGACCTTGCAACGGGGACAGTGCCCGGCCACTTCTCGCAAAGGGCCTTCGCTATGCGGCCGCTCCCCGGCAGCGGCTTCGCGTGTATTCACTTGGGAACTGATGCTAATCCCCACGCCTGTGGCATCTACCCAGACCGCGGCACGACCTGTCGCCAGTTCGAAGCCGGCTCGCCTCAGTGCCTGGAAGCGCGGCGCCGGGGCATGCTCTGACCCAATCGTTTCTTAGTCATTTCGGATCAGCGTGCCGGCATTTCAAATTTGAAAGACTACCCGCTGGCCGGCGCCCCTAAGTGTCTGGAATTGCTATGCCCAATAACTGGCATGGCACGTGCACTTACATCTCGCAGATCTGTCACAGGGGGTCGGGCGTGTCCCCCCCTTTCGCCTGAACCCCTGTGCTTTTTTTCCAGCGGTCTAGCGTGCTTCCCCCCAAACGCTAGGCCGCTGTTTTTTTGTCTCAGAGTTAGTCCAGTCAGCCGGCGTGGATCGCTGGCGCGTGCAAGGAACCCGTATTCCCTGCCGGCGGAAGCAATCAGCCCGCGTCGGCGACTGGGGGAAGAGCGGTGATCCAATCGGAGATCAATTGGGAACCCGTGGTGTCGACCTCTTCGGTGCCGATTGGCGGCATTGAGATCAGCTGCTCTGGGTCGCGTTGGTGCATCCGCAGGTACACCGCGCTCTGCTCTGGGTGGCCGGGCTCAATGCGCTGCGTGATGCCAGCAAACCCGTTGAGCGTCGTCAGATCCTGAAAGTTCGCAACGCCGACCGTCGTGGCGTAAGCGTCCGTCTGTTGCACGCTGCCCAGTTGGCCCACGAGTAGCAACATCCGCATGGTGGGGTTGCGGTCGTAACCTGCTCCATCGGGATTGTGGCATGTGCCGCAATTCGCATGGAACAATCCGAGCACCGCTTTCTCCTGGGCGGTGCCGGGCACAACGAACGCGTCTTCGGTGGGTGGAGCGCTGAGGAGATTCGCCATCTTCAGTGTCTTCAGATTCGTGACGCTGCCATCATGCGACAACTGAATCGCAGTGAAGCCGAGCACCTTATCCTTCTGACCTTGGTGACAATTCCCGCAATCGTGGGTCGAGGGGATGTCATGGGTTGTTCCCAGCGCATCCATCTGGCCCTTCTTCGGCACCAGCGTTGCCATGGTTAGATCTTCTGACCATGCATAGGAGCCCATGAACCAAGTCGTGTCGTCCTTTTTCCAAAGCAATCGCGTTTCGATACGCTTGTTCTGGGAGGTGAATTCTTTCCACACCTTGGTGCCCACCGGGTATTTCCAGTGATCCATATCGGTGGTGTCGATCATTGTGCCGGGCGGCAGCAACATGTAGCGCTTCTTGTCCGCGCCGTCTGACCACAACACGAATTGTGGCGTGTACTCCATCACCCCGGCCGCTAGCTGCGTCATTGCCGCATCGGCATAGAGTCCGGTGTCGAACAGCGTCGCTGGTCCGTCGGCGACACCGCCGGTACCTCCCGTCGCGCCGCCAGCTCCTCCCGTCGCACCGCCGGCACCGCCCGCCATTGCTCCCGCCGCCCCGCCCGTTGCTCCCCCGCCACCGGCCGTCATATCGCCGCCCCCACCGGCGACCGAACCCGTCATCCCGCCCAGTGAGGAGGTGCCGCCCAGCGCGTCACCACCGGCGCCGCCTGTCGCGGTGCTGCCCGAAGCGCCGGTGTTGCCACCCGTCGGCGAATCCGACTTGGTAGAACAGCTGAACGCGACAGGGAGACCGAAAATAACCAAGTAAGGCAGAGCCCGGAATAGAGATTTCTTCATGATCACTCCACGCAATATCCTCTCAGTCGGCGTGCCACAAGCCTAACACAGGGCCCACTGGCTGCCACAGGTTCACTCTTCCCAAGAGCGCAATCCCGATGGCCAAGGGCCTACAAAATAGCCAGGGGCTCGTAATCTTTGCGCGCAACGCGAATCTCCACCGTTTTGCCCAGTTGGCTCTTGAGCGTGCGCGCCAATACCGGGAGATAGCCGCGCTCGGAATTCGAATGCTCGGTGAGCACCACCGCAACGTTACGCTGCACCGCGGCAAGGACGTCGTGGTGCCGCATCTCGCCAGTGAGCAGCAAATCCGCCTGCGCGTCGCCGATCACGCTACCCCCCGCGCCGGCACATAGGGCCACCGTTGAGATGCGCTTGTGCCTGCCCTCGCTGTCGAGTGCGACACGCAGTCGGCGCAGATCCAAATGACGCTTGATTCGCGCGAGCAGCTCACTGAGCTTCGCCGGCCGAGCTAAGCGCACGAGTCGCCCCTGGCCCTGCACCGTTAGCTTGCTTGCTTTGCTCTTGGCAGTAGTGAGCGCCGGTTGCAACGCCGCGCGTTCGCCGCTTCCTAAGCCGTCAGCCAGCCAATCATTGAGGCCACCAGAGACGGCATCCAGCGCCGTGTGCGGACTGTAAACGGCAATGCCCGCCGCAAGCGTGCGCAGCACCGTGCGCTGCATTGCGCTGCCCTGGGTCAAGCTTTTAACTCCAGAGAAGATCGGCGGGTGGTAGGCGACGATCAGATCGCTGTGCAGCGCTTGCGCTTCCTGCAACACCGTCGGGGTCAGATCCACGGTGAGCAGTACACGCCGCACATCGGCATTGGGAAGTGGCTCGAGCAGCAGCCCGACGTTGTCCCACTCCGCCGCGAGCGCCAGCGGCGCGATCTTTCCCAACGCGGAGACCACCTGACCGAGTTTCATCGCTCGATTTCATCTAGCCCTGCGCAGGCGGGAGCGCAATTACGACGCTCAGGAGCCAAGCCCTGGCCCAGAGCGGCACTTCGAGCTAACGTCGCCGCCGTCATGACGAGTATCGCCCTCATTGCGCATGGCGAACCCGATTTTTCGGGCCGCGTCGCCCAGCTGCGCGCCACGTTGCACGGCGGGCAAGTGACCGCTGCGCGCGATCAGGCCGCACCCGATGTGACCGGGGCGGTGCGCGACATTCTCGCCCAGGTGGCAGCTGAAGGCGATGAAGCGGCCGCAAGGCTCACTTCAAAATTCGACCGCGCGAACATAACAAAAGAGACACTGCGAGTTCCGGCGGCGGTGATGCAGGCTGCGCACAGCAAGGCCGATCCCGAATTACTCGCCCTGATGCGGCGAGCTATCACCAACATTCGCAGTTATCAGAGCCACATCCTGCACAAAGCGCCCCCGCCGTTGGTGCAGGGCGGGCGCACTCTGGGCGTGCGTTACACGCCCATCGATCGCGTGGGCTGTTATGTGCCCGGTGGCAAGGCGCTGTACCCCTCAACCGTGCTGATGACCGTGGTGCCGGCGCAAGTCGCAGGAGTGAGAGAAATCGTGATGAGCAGCCCGCCCTCGGGTGGCGAGATCAACCCCATGGCCCTGGCGTTGGCGTACGAACTGGGCATCACTGAGGTCTACCGCATGGGCGGCGCTGTTGGCGTCGCGGCAATGGCGTACGGCACACCCAGCATTGCCCCGGTGCAGAAGATTGTGGGCCCAGGCAACGCGTATGTTGCCGAAGCTAAGCGGCAGCTGTTCGGCAAAGTGGGCATTGATGCCATTGCTGGCCCCAGCGAAGTGCTGATTGTGGCAGATGATTCCGCGAACGCGGCTTGGGTGGCTGCGGATTTGCTGGCGCAGGCGGAGCACGATCCGGGCTCAGCGCTACTAGTGACCCCTTCTCGACAATTGGCCGAACAAGTAGCCCGGGAATTGGAGTCGCAATTAGCTCAACTGGAGCGAGCCGAAGCCATTGCCGCAGCCTTGAGTCGCTACTGCGCCCTGATCGTGGTGGCTGATTTGCCGGCGGCCTGCGCGTTGGCCAACGAATTTGCAACCGAGCATTTGCAGATCATCACCCGCGACAATGCGACCTGTTTGCAGGCAATCCGCCATGCGGGCGCCATTTTCCTGGGAACTCACACGCCGGTGCCTCTGGGCGATTATTACGCGGGCCCTTCGCACGTGCTGCCCACGGGCGGCACCGCGAAGTTCTTTGGGCCTCTGTCGTGCAATGATTTCCTCAAGGCCTCCAGCTTGATTGAATACGACGCGGCGAGCCTGAAACAAGACGCGCGCGACGTGATCGATTTTGCGACGCGCGAAGGGCTCACCGCACACGCGAACGCAGTGCGCATTCGCGGGCGCTAACACCGCCTCACACCACCGTCGCTTTCTCGCGGGGCAAATGCCCGTAGCGGTGGGTCGTGATCGAACAACTTTGTTCACGCAGGTAGTGCAGGAGCTCAATGCGCCCCTGTGCACAAACCGCCTCGCAGGCGACGTGAATCGGAGTTGGCGCCACCGCCGCAAATAAATCGTCGGGGGTAGGGCCCAGGGCGCGAACGCGATCGATGCCGTGTCGATGGAGGTACTCATGCAGCTCAGCGACGGACGCTGGCGCCAGCTGGATGCGCTCCGCTCTGCGCAGTTGTAACCCGGGCAACAGTGCTGCGAGAGACGGCTCGACGCTGAGGTGAAGGGCAACGCTGGAATCAGTGCCGGCTGCGGCCATGTGGGCCGCTAAGATCGAAGTTGCAAACTCGAGTGCGGTTGCCCCGGGATCGACGCGCAACAGCACAGGCCACGGTTGGTAGCGCAGCCAATTGTCTTGCCCCAACACCCGTGACGGATCGCGCGGGTCACGAAAGAACTGATTGAACGCGCTTTGGTATTCGAAGGCGCGCTGCCGAAGGCGAGCCTGATCGCCGGCATTTAGGTCGTACGCCAATCTGCCCAGAAGCGCCGCTGTCGACGGGGTCAACGCTGTGGCGGCAGCGCTATCTGGTTCCTCCAGAGCCGGATCTGCCCTCATCAATTGCACAATGTAATTGGGGCCACCAGCCTTGAGGCCGGGGCCCACACTGGAGGCTTTGCGTCCTCCGAACGGTTGGCGAGCGACAATCGCGCCCGTGACCGTGCGATTCAAATAGAGGTTACCAGCTTGCATATTGCTCAAAAAATAGCGTTGCTCTTGTTCGTCCAAACTGTGTAGGCCGGCGGTCAGCCCGTAGGGCGTTCCATTCGCCAAGCGCACCGCGTGCTGCAGATCCTCGGCGCGCATCACCGCGAGCACCGGGCCAAAGCACTCGGTCGTGTGACTGAAACTGCCCTCTGTCGAGCCCAGCTTGACGCCGGGAGACCACAACTGCGGATTTTCTAAAGATTGGTGAGGTTCTACCAGCCACGACTCGCCGTCATCCAGCTGGGTGAGCGCCCGCTGCAAAGGCCCCGCTGCGGGACGGATCAGGGGCGTGATGAAACTCCTTGGGTCCCAGGCGGAACCCACCACTAAATCCTGAGTAGCATTGCGCAATTTCTCCAAGAATTTTTGGTCGTCGTATAAGTCCGCTTCCAGAATCAACAAACTCGCAGCGCTGCATTTTTGACCCGCGTGACCGAACGCAGAGATCAACGTATCGCGAATTGCCAGCTCTCGATCCGCAAATGCCGTGACGATGATGGCGTTCTTACCGCCGGTTTCCGCACACAAGTGCAGACGCGGGCGCAGCGCACGAAAGTGCAGCGCAGTGGCTGTGGCGCCCGTCAGAACTACGGTTGCAACGCGGGCATCCGTGATCAGTTGTGACGCAGTGTCGTCATCGGTCGTGACCAGCTGGAACGCATCGCGGGGAATGCCTGCGTCCCACAGCACCTGTGCCGCGCAATGGGCCACCAGCACAGTTTCGGGCGCAGGCTTGAGGATCACGCTGTTACCCGCGACCAGCGCTGCCAGCGCACCGCCCAATGGAATTGCCAGAGGGAAATTCCAAGGCGGGGTCACCACCGTCACGCCGCGTGGCTTCAGCGTCGCAACGTGCTCGAATTCCAGCAGCGAACGGGCGTAATATTCAGCAAAATCGATGGCCTCCGAAACCTCAGTGTCTGCCTCTTCAACTCGCTTGCCCGAATCGCACACCATGCACGCTATCAACTCCGCACGGCTGCGACGCAACCCGTCGGCCACGTTGAGCAGTGCACCCGCGCGATCCAACGACGAACGAGCTCGCCACGCGGCAAAGCCCTGTTCAGCCGATTCGATGGTCCGTGCGATTTCTTCCTGCGTTGCGAGCCGGTAGCGGTAGGGCTTGTGCCCTGGACGGGAAGGATCCGTGCCAGACACCGCTTGGGACCGGAGCAATTCGCTGGGGGCGCCGCACGACAGATCGGAACCCTTGGAGCTCAAGCGACTGAGCG
>DATJEQ010000253.1:0-4161 GCA_035496495.1 Polyangiaceae bacterium | reverse complement strand
CAACGCCTCGCAGCGTAAGGCGAGGATGCACTTGCGCTCCAATAATACCAATATTGGCGCGCCATTCCTAAGAATGAATGCGTCGCAAACGCTCGCTCGCCGCACGCGCTTTCCAAGTTGACCGCACCCCGAGCCCCTTCGGGTGTCACTTCCAAATGTCAACCCCGGAGCGGATCTGTCTCTCCGGAGGGGATGTGGACATCAACCCCGGAGCGGATCTGTACAAGAATTAAAAGCCGAGTTCCTTCTTGCGCGCCTCAGCGGTGGGCAGCGGATCGCCCGTCTGATTGATCACCGGCAATTTGCCAGCACGTTCCGCGTTCTTGCCCGCCCACTCCTTGAGATTGTCGGGCAGCTGATCGGCGTCATAGATGGCTTCAACGGGGCACTCGGGCACGCAAGCGCCGCAGTCAATGCACTCCTCGGGATCGATGTAGAGCATCTCCGCGTCCGCATGGAAGCAATCCACCGGGCAAACAGCCACGCAATCCGTGAAGCGACACCTTTGACAATTTTCGGTAACGACAAAAGCCATCTTGTTTTCCTTGGACCCCTACATAGTCAAAGCCGCAAGTGGCGGTCAATTCCGTTGCGGCAAAAACGGCCGAGGAACGCCTATTTGCGCCTTTTTTTGGCTCCGCTCATGACGCTCAAGGGCTACGGCCCTACCCAGCCGCTGGCGCTGCCGGATCGTAGTTGAGGTTCGGACTAAGCCAGCGCTCCACTTCGACGAGCGTCATCCCTTTGCGTGCCTGATAGGCGACGACCTGATCGCGCTCGATTTTTCCGAGGCCAAAGTAGATCGCTTCAGGGTGCGAGAAGTAGAGCCCGCTCACACTGGAGCCGGGCCACATGGCGAACGACTCGGTGAGTTGGATGCCCACGTTCTTCTCGACGTCCAAGAGCCCCCAGATGGTCCCCTTTTCCGTGTGATCCGGGCAAGCGGGGTAGCCGGGCGCGGGGCGAATGCCGCGATACTTTTCGCGAATGAGGTCCTCGGGCGTCAGATTCTCGCCACGGCCATAACCCCACTCGTCGCGCACGCGCTTGTGCAAGCATTCAGCGAACGCTTCCGCCAGTCGATCGGCGAGCGCTTCGGCCATGATCGCATTGTAGTCGTCATGCTGCGCTTTGAAGCTCTCACACAACTGCTTCAACCCAATGCCGCTAGTTACCGCAAAAGCGCCCACGTGATCGGCGAGCCCGGTTTGCTTCGGAGCCACGAAATCGACGAGCGAGCGCGACGGCCCACCGCCTTCTTTAGCCGCCTGCTGTCGCAAAAAATGCAACGTGCTGAGAACCTGGGTGCGCCCCTTGTCTTTGTACAACTCGACGTCTTCGCCGACAGCATTGGCTGGGAAGAACCCGTACACGGCACGAGCCGTCAACAGCTTCTCGGCGATGATACGATCCAACAGCACGTTCGCCTCCGTGAAAAGCTGTCGCGCCTGCTCACCGATTTTTTCATGCTCAAAGATGCGCGGGTAGACACCGGGAAGTTCCCAGGTGTGGAAGAACGGCGACCAGTCAATGAACTCGCGCAGCTGTGCCAGGGGGAAATCATGGAGCACGCGCACTCCAGTAAACTCGGGTACGGGCACATCTTCAGGGCGCCAAGTGATGGGCGTGCGATTCGCACACGCGGCGTCAAAGGCCATCAGCTTGCGCTTGGGCCCACTGTGAGCCTTGCGCAGCTCCTCATACTCGGCGCGGTGCTTGGCGATAAAATCGCCCCGCGTGTCCTGATTGAGCAAACTCGTGGTCACGGGCACCGCGCGGCTGGCATCAAGCACGTGCACCACCGGTTCGCTGTACGAGGGGGCGATCTTCACGGCGGTGTGCGCGCGGCTGGTCGTTGCTCCACCAATCAGAAGCGGCAGCTTGAAACCCTGGCGCTCCATTTCGCGGGCCACATGGGTCATCTCGTCGAGCGAGGGTGTGATCAAGCCGCTTAGACCGATCAAATCCGCCCTCTCTGTGCGGGCGCGCTCCATGATCTTCTCGCAGGGCACCATCACGCCCATGTCGATGACTTCATAGTTGTTGCAAGCGAGCACGACGCCCACGATGTTCTTGCCGATGTCGTGAACATCGCCCTTCACCGTCGCAAGCACGATCTTGCCCTGCGTCTTGACGACCTGGCCCGCCTTCGCCATCGCAGCCTTCTCCTCTTCCATGAATGGCGTGAGGTAGGCCACGGCTTTTTTCATCACGCGTGCACTCTTGACGACCTGTGGCAGGAACATCTTTCCCGCGCCAAATAAGTCACCGACGACCCCCATGCCATCCATCAGCGGCCCTTCGATCACGAGCAGCGGCCTGCCCAGCTTGGCGCGCGCCTCCTCGGTGTCGACCTCAATGTACGCGTCGATGCCCTTGACCAGCGCGTGCGACAGGCGCTGTTCGACGGTGCCGCTGCGCCACTCCTCGGTCTTCTTCTCGACTTCGCCCCCGCTGTCGCCCGCGGCGGCCTTGAGCTTTTCGCCAAAATCCACGAGGCGTTCGGTCGCATCGGGTCGACGATTGAGCAACACGTCTTCCACCAGATCACGCAGTTCGGGATCGATCTCCTCGTAGACTTCGAGCATGCCGGCATTGACGATGCCCATATCCATCCCAGCGCGGATGGCATGCAGCAGGAACGCGGAGTGCATCGCCTCGCGCACCTTGTTGTTGCCGCGGAAACTGAAGGAGACGTTCGAGACACCGCCGCTCACCTTGGCGTGGGGCAGGTTCTTCTTGATCCAGGCTGTAGCATTGAAAAAATCGACCGCATAATTGTTGTGCTCTTCAATGCCCGTCCCCACCGTGAGGATGTTCGGATCGAAAATGATGTCCTCTGGCGGAAAGTCGAGCCCAGTCAAAATCGTGTAGGCGCGCTGACAGATGCGGATCTTGTCTTCATAGGTAGCCGCCTGGCCCTGTTCGTCGAAGGCCATGACCACAACTGCGGCCCCGTACTGCAAAATGGTTCGAGCATTTTGTCGAAATTTCTCCTCGCCCTCCTTGAGCGAAATCGAATTCACGATGCCCTTGCCCTGAAGACACTTGAGCCCTGCCTCGATCACCTCCCACTTCGAGGAGTCGACCATGAAGGGCACTTTGGCGACCTCCGGTTCGCTTGCGAGCAACGACAGAAATCGCTTCATCGCCGCAACACCGTCGATCATGCCCTCATCCATGCAGATGTCGATCACGTTGGCGCCGTTCTCAACCTGCTGGCGCGCGACGCTGACAGCTTCTTCGTATTTGTTTTCTTTGATCAATTTGGCGAATTTGGGAGAACCCGCCACATTGGTGCGCTCGCCGATCATCATGTACACGCCAATTTGCTGCGTGAACGGCTGTGAACCTGACAAGCGCAGCGGACGTTCTGGCTCCGCTTGCAGCGAGACGCTTACCGCGACCGCGGTGCGCGGCTTCTCCTTTGGGTAACCGCGGGGCGGCGCGTGCTCGAGGGCTTTCGCGATCGCGGCGATGTGCTCCGGAGTATTGCCGCAACAGCCGCCCGCGATGTTGATCAGGCCCGCTTGTGCGAATTGCCCTAGAAAACGCGCCATGTCCGCGGGCTCCAGATCGAAACCCGTGGGCGACAGCGGATTGGGTAGCCCCGCGTTGGGGTACGCCGAAATGGCAGTGCTCGACTTCTGCGCCAGCTCAGCCAGGAACGGATACATCAAATCCGGACCCAGCGAGCAGTTGAGCCCCACCGACAACGGCTTGATGTGCTCGACGGCGTTCCAATAGGCTTCGATGGTCTGCGCGGAGATCATTGTTTCGCCGCCGCGACCCACCGCGGCCGAAATCATCACTGGCAAGCGCTTGCCGTCAGCCTCAAACACTTCAGAAATCGCCACCAGCGCCGCCTTCGCATTCAAAGAATCGAAGATCGTTTCTACCAACAGCAGATCCGAGCCCCCCTCGATCAGCGCACGCACTTGCTCCACGTATGCCGTCTTCACCTGATCGAAGGTGCACACGCGAAACCCGGGGTCGTCGGCATCTGGCGAGTTCGACAGCGAGACCGTCAAGGGCCCAATGGCTCCTGCTACGAAACGCTGGCGCCCGTCGTGATTCGCCACGCGATCCGCCCACTCCCGGCACTGCCGCGCCGACTCGACATTGATCTCGATGGCAAGCTGCCGCAAATACGAATTCTCG
>DATJEQ010000252.1:0-17037 GCA_035496495.1 Polyangiaceae bacterium | reverse complement strand
GCCCGGGTACTCAATGTGGGCTTCGCGATCGATACGGATACGGGAGTGGTCGCGTTTTTCTCGCTGCATAGCTGCTTTCGTGAACGGTCGACCTCGTGGAGGAAGGTGTCAGCGTAACTTAAGGAGATTTTGCCACAAGCTGCACAAATAAATTCAGCGATTGCGCTCTCGTTCCAAGATTTCGCGGAATGCTTGCGGCAGTGGTGCGCTGAAGTCCTTCTGCTGGCCTAGCACTGGGTGCGCAAAGCTCAAGTACGCGGCATGCAGCAGGGTGCGCGGGCTAGAAATCAGCGTGCCCACATAGCCGCGCGTGTACACGGCGTCACCCACGAGTGGGTGCCCGGTGGCGGCCAGGTGGATTCGGATCTGATGAGTGCGGCCGGTTTCCAGGCGACATTGGATCAGGGTGCAGCGGGCCAACGGCTCGATCACCGTTATGTGGGTGACGGCCTCTCTGCCCTGATTGGCCGCCTGGGCGACGCCCCGAATGCCGTCCCCGCGGTCGCGCACCAATCGAAAGCGCACAGTACCAGGGCGCACTTCGCCGTGGGCCAACGCGGTGTAGTGCCTCCCCGTGGTGTGAGCGCGGAACTGTTCTTTCAATGCCAGCTGCACCTCGCGCGTGCGGGCAAACAGCATCACGCCGGATGTGACTTTATCGATTCGATGGACCACCAGCAGCGGCGCCAACGAACGCCGCTCCATCCGCTCAAGCGTTGTGAGCAGTTCACTCTGCAAGCTGGTGCTCTCTTGCTCATGGTCCACCGCCGCGAGGCCGGCAGGTTTGTTCACCACGACGAGATGAGGATCGACAAACAAGATGTTCTGCTCGTGCGACGGGCCCTGTGCCGCTTTTCGCGGAGCCGTCATCGACAGCGCCACGCTCGAGCCCGCGGCGATCACTCTGCGCTTGTCGGTGAGCAATTGCCCGTCGACTTGAATTTTCCCGGTGTCCACAAGCCTTCGCACCTCATTCCAGCTCGCCCCCACGAAATGCTCCTTGAGCACCCGCTCCAACGGAGCTTCCTGTTCACAGCGAAATGATTCGGATTTGAAGTTCACTTGGAACAGACAGCATTCTGACTCATTGAAAGTCTCGCAGTATTGTAGCCCGAATTCTAGCTCGTGTTTCGGGTGGCACAGCCGTTTTTGCCAGCAGACCGATGAGGCGATCGCGCTCCACAATCCCGCGCTGTACCAGTTGACGGTTGAACAGCAGATCCTTTTCGCGACCGGCGACGTACTTGGCGATCGCCAGATCGTGGGGTTCCAGGCATTTACCTTTGACTCCCTCGGTGTTGCCGGGGGCAAGAGCAATGAGTCGCGCGCGCCAACCTGCCGGCAAGATGGCTGTCCCTTCCTCTACCGGATCTGCATAATAACCGAATTGTTCGTGGAACGGAGAATCCTGCCCGATCACATTGAGCCATTCGGTACGGCTGGTGTCACCTTGCGCGATGAGATCGGCTTCTGCCGAGCTGACGATCTCGTCAACCAAATCAGGGTATTTGCCGTGCAGCGCTTGGCTGCCAACAATCACAAACTCCTTCTGTCCAGTGATGCGCCCGGCGGCACGCAGGAGGTGGTCAAGGTGATGTTTCTTCATTGATTGCGCTCACCTCTTCACGTGGCAAGAGCCCCACATAGGGTGGGGATTGGCGCAATCGATTGCTCCGCTCGTCACGACCCAAGAGCACTGAAAAAAGTTCACCATCGTCGTTACGCTCAAGGATTGAGTGCCATTCGTCGTACGCGCGGATCCACACACCCGCCTGTTTCCAGCGACGAAGATTGGCAAGGCTGTGCGCACGAATGAGATTCGCTGTGCAGCGGGTCACCACTGCGAGCGCGATCTTACGCTTGATCTCGTCCAAAATGTTGTGATCGAAGGAAGGAATCGAGCGGGGACGAATGCCCCACGCGGTGAGTTCCAGCTGGCCCCCCTCGCGGATTCCCCACGAATTCAGAGTCGACTTGGGAATAATGACGCCCAGAGAATTCCCGATCTTGCGAACGACGAGCATGTTATAACATGTTATAACTCCGCTCTGTGATCTGTCAATCTCCCCGCGCAATTGGGCGCACTCCCGCCTGGCCTTAGGGCAGCGTCGGCAATCCGTGTTCGAGTTTTTCAAAGCCGAGGAAGATCGGCTCGGGGTGCAGCCGGACGCCGAAGTGGGCGAGGACGCCGTCTTGGATTTCGTGAGCGAGTGCGACCACGTCGCGCGCGGTGGCCCCTGAGTGTGCGACGATCGCTAGAGCGTGGCGAGTGCTCAGCCCCACCGGGCCGCGCTCCAGGCCTTTCACGAAACCGCTTTGCTCGATCAACCACGCAGCGGGCACTTTGAACGAGCCGTCGGTTTGCGGGAAAGAAGGAGGGCTGGCAGCGGGCGACACAGCGCGGATGTGTTGCAACTGCTCGGAGGTGACCACCGGGTTGAGGAAAAAAGAACCGCAACTGCGTCCATTGGGATCGTTGGCGTCGAGCACCATGGATTTCTGACGGCGCAGCGCGATCACCGTGTCTCGCACCTGATGCAACGTGGGTGACGCCTGCGAAGCGAGCGCTTTGCTCAACTCCGCATATTTGATGCTGGGTGCACCGCCCACCGGGAATTCGTACTCCACCTCCAGCACGATGTGGCGCCCCAGATCGCGCGTTTTGAAAATGCTGCTTCTGTAGGCGAATTGGCATTCCGCGTTGGACAACGTGACCACGCGGCTGTCACTGCGATCGTAAGCGAGCACGTTGACAATAGTGCTGCTCACTTCCTGACCGTAGGCGCCCACGTTTTGAATCGGTGTCGCACCCACCGTGCCGGGAATGCCGCTCAAACATTCTATGCCGGCCCAATTCTGACTCACACAGTGATCAACGAAATCGTCCCAGGGTTCCCCGGCGCCCACATGCACGCGTGCCCGATTACCCATCCGAAAAGCGCGCTTCCCTCGCAGCGCGATGCTCAATACCAACCCGCAGACGCCCCCGTCAGCGATGACGACGTTGCTGCCGCCACCGAGCACCGTCAGGGACAGTCCTTCGTGCTCGCAGTGTTGCAGCGCTTGCTCAACGTCGATGAGCGTTGTTGCCTGCACAAATTGTTGCGCATTGCCGCCCACACCCAGGGTGCATCGTGAGCTCAATGGGTGGTTGTGCAGAATCTTCAAATGCGCCGGCCCATCTTCAATTGATGGACAATAAGGCCAACCCTCCAAACCCGTCCATCAATGCTAAGTATTGGATTCATTGAGGGGTTTTTCCAGCCCGAGCGGGGTAGGGTTTATTGAAGCGTAAGCTGCAAATGGTTTCCCGCCCCAAAGAGCATGCTATGAATGTCAGCGCGTAGCGACGCTGCGCATGGATTTCAACGACGCTAGGGTCCGTACTTTCGGTAGAGCCAGTGTTCACTGCATCTCAATTGTACGCAGCAGCAACACTCGGGTTTTCCCAGAGCTGGTTGTTCGGCAACCGGGGCCCAGCGACAGGACAGCGAATGTCCCACAACGAGAGAACAACAAGAAATGACTTTTACGGAAGCTGCGGCGCAAGTGCTGCGCCTGGTTGGCAAGCCTTTACACTACAAAGACATCACTGACGTCGCGATCGAGAAGGATCTGCTGAGTCACGTGGGCAAGAGCCCCGAAGTGACGATGGGGGCACGCCTCGCCGCGTTAGTGAAAAAGGGCGACAAGGATATTCCGCTCGTTCGGATCAAGCCGGGCGTGTTCGCGTTGCGCGAGTGGGATGCGGCAACAATCAACAGTGGGCTGGCAGATCGAACGCCAGCGTTGCAACTGGCTAACAAGATGGAAAAACATCGAGCAGAGCAGGGCGACAACGATTCAGCAGATGCAACCTCGGCTGCGGAGCGCTCGTCGCCCGCCAATAATGCCTTGAGTGAAGCGGAAGGTGGCGTGATGGGGGAAGACGAGAAGGAGCGCGCTGAGTTGGCAGCAACCGCCAGCGAGCTGTTCTCGGCAGAAGAAGACGACGACGAGCCGATCTTCGGGGGCGACGAAGAGGAAGAGCTCGCGACCGAGGGAAGCCCGGGTGATTCCATGGCTCCCGGCGGTCGCCGCCGCCGCCGTCGCCGCCGCGGTCGCGGGCGCAATGGCACTGGCAGTAGCAGTGGCAACGGCAACGGAGGGGGCGGCACAGAGCGTGACGAGGACGATCTTCCCTCTTACACCGTCGCCGACGCACCCGCCGTGAGCGAAGAAGGCGGGGAATCTCGTGCGAACGACGTGGCCCGCGCCGACGAGGGTCGCGACAGGAATCGGGATCGCGACCGTGATCGACCTCGCGACCGCGATAGCGACCGTGAGCGCGACAGTTCGTCGGCCGCGGCAGCATCCAGTGCTGGCGGCGAAGAACTGAGCGGCGCAGCGCTGGCGGATCTGGCGGAAGCCGCGTTGGGGCCGTTCCAGCGACAAGGCAACGCCCCGGTGCGGCAGATTGCCGAGGCGATTGCTCGCCGTCGCGGTGGGGCGGATGTGCAGCAGGTGCAAGCAGCTGTGGTCGCCGCGTTGCGCGCCGACAATCTGCGGCGGGCGACCTTGGGGCAACGGGCACGGTTTCGCTTGAGCAATGGCCGGGTTGGGCTCACTGAGTGGCTGCTCGATTCAGAAACATTGCGTATCGAGCGTGATTTACAGGGCTTGGCCCAACGCTACCGCGACGCGGTGCGCCGCAATTTCGTGCGCAAGTTGAACGAATTACCGCCGCGCGCTTTCAACGAGCTGGTGCAATTGGTTCTGGAGCGCTTGGGGTATCAGGCGTTCAAGGCGGTGCGCCGCGCGGGCTCACATCAAGCCGAGCAGCATTTTTCAGCCAAGCTCACTGGTGAATCGGGCGAAGCCACCGTTGCCATCGTGATCCGTCGCGACGGACGCGACGTCGGTCGCGAGCGCGTTACAGAATTGCGTGGCGCGCTGCACCATTACGGTCCGGCCACAGCGGGTCTGCTGGTCACCACGGGTCAAGCTCTGGGCGGCGCGCGCGAGGAATCCGCTGCTCCCGGTGCTGCACCCGTGCGCTTGATTGACGGAGCCGCCCTGGCGCGCCTCGCAGACGAGCAGGGCGTGGGCATGGGGCACAGCACACTGAAGCTGCCGCTGCTCGACGCGGATTTGTTCGATTCGATGAAGAACGGCGGTTGATCGCGTGTCGCGCAGCGCAGCCATCTCAAGCGCGCTGTTGTTCGCAACGGGGTGCATCGGCACAGCGCCGCCCGCATCACAATTCCCTTCCGCGAGTGCAGCGTTGGATCGCATGCACGCGACCTACGCTTGTAGTCGGGGCATCACCGGCGAATCCAAGCTCGACTACTTGGGTGATGAAGGTCGCATTCGCGCCAGCATTCTGTTTGCGGCTGTGCGTCCGGAAAGCGTGCGCGTCGATGTGTACAGCTCGTTCGGCGCCACACTCTCGACGTTCACTTCAGACGGAGCGAACTTCGGATTGTCCGACACCAAAGAGAAGAAATTTTATTACGGCCCGGCGCGCCAATGCGCTGTGGCGCGTTTCCTAGGTATTCCCGTGCCTCCGCAGGCATTGGTGCAACTGTTGGCCGGCGAAGCGCCCGTGCTCGTGCACGCGGCGAGCGACGCGCAAATCAGCTGGCAATCGGGAGCCTACGAACTCAAAATTCGTGGGCAAAATCAAGCGATTGAAACCATCAGCCTACTGCCCAGCCCGGGCGACTGGAGTAAGCCGTGGGCGGATCAACGCGTGCGCGTGCTCGGCGTGCAAGTCGAGCAGCAGGGCATCGAACTGTACCGCGCTGAATTCCTCGATCACCAAAGCGTAGCGACCGCAGCCCCGCGTGTTGACCCAGATGGATTGGAACCCCCGGTGCCGCCCAGCGGCCCCCCATGTAGCGCCGAGGTGCCGCAGCATATTCGCTTTACGGTTCCGAGCAGCGGTCGCGACGTGGAGCTCGCTCACAAAGAGCTGCACCACAATCCGCCGCTGCACGTCGGCATGTTCAGTCAGAGCCCCAGCTCAGCGCTGCGCAGTGTCGCAATCGAATGTTCAGAATGAAGCGCTTGAAATCGCTTTTAAGATTGCCCCTGGGGTATCGCTGATCAGGGCGTTCACTCCTGCCTTTGAAAGAAACTGTGCCACGTTGGGCTCGTTGACCGTCCAGGTGTTGAGCAGCGGCGTGCGCTTGAGCCAGCGCTGAATGCGCTCGTGGGAAAGCAAGCTGTGCCCTGGGTGCAGCGCCGCGGCACGGGCGGCCTGTGTCACCCAAGGCAAGCCTTGCCAAGCTCTCTCAAAAAGCCATCCGCGCGGTACTTGCGGCAGCGCCCGAGCGACGCCCCGCAGTAGCCCAAGGTGAAAGGAAGAAAACAGGAGCTGCTCCTTGGGGCAGCCGCTTTGATTCACGGCCGCTACAGTGGCGTCCACCAACACTCGGCGGCTGGACACATCGCTTTTGAGCTCGATGTTCAGCAGTGCTCTGGTGTCTTGGGCCCAACCCAGCACTTGATCCAGGGTCGGGACGGTTTGGCCGTCACCCAAATTCGTACTGCGAAGGTCAGTGGCGCTCAGATCTTCGGCTTGACGCGTGTCCTGTTGATGGGTGACTCGCCCAAGGTCGCGGTCGTGCAGCACGATCACGGTGCCGTCTCTTGCTAAACGCACATCCAGCTCAACGCCCTGGGCGCCCTGATCCAAAGCGCATTGGAAGGCCAGCATTGTATTTTCGGGCGCATCACGGCGTGCGCCGCGGTGTCCGAGCACCAGGGATCGCTCAGCGCCTCTGAGCCAGGGCCCAAAATCAGACCGCATGTTCCGTGCAGTCGAGATCCTGCGCGATCTGTTGCGCGATATTCAACGCGTGCGCCAACTGCGCGAGTGGAAAGGCAATGCCACCGACCATTGCGTGCCCTCCGCCGCCATGGTGCGCGCAAATGGCCCCAATGTCGTGCCGGCGTTTCTCACCGCACCAGGGATTGTGTCCGATCGAGATCTTGATCGCGTTGCCCAGCCTGCCGATGATCACGGAGTACATCGAGCGTGGGAACAGCGCGTAGGTCACGAATTTAGCCAATGCCTGCAGCGGCGTTGCCGTCAAATCCACAAACACCACGCGCCCGATCAGTCGCGCATGCTCGCGCACCAGCTGCAAGTAGCGCTCCCTTCGCTCTGCCAGTGGCGCGTAATGGCTTTGAATCAACTTATGCTGCGCCACTTCATCCAGGGGCGCAGTCAGCAGCAGTGGCGCAAATTGTTGAAAGAACGCATCGTCGCCGTGGTGCTCCACCACGTTCGCCAGTCGCAAGATGGGGCTGTGCCCGTCGATTGCAGCCTCGGCGCTGGGGAAGTTGGCGGAATCGATCCGATCTGCCCAGCGCACCAATTCGGCGAGTGCAGGAGACTCGATCTTGAATTGCTGGCGACTGATCTCGGCGATCAGTTTGGTGCAGCTGCTGTAATCGGCGGTGTGGAAGAATTGCCCCTGCTCTTTGCGTGCATCGAAGACGTTGCGGTCCTCGTTGCTGGCGAACGCGGTGCGGTGGTGATCGAAATACCAATGCAGCGCCACAGAAGGCGTGAAGCGGTAATCGAGCACCGCATTGATGTCGCCTTTGAGCAATGCTTCAGTGGGGCGTTGCTCAGGGCCGTAACCGAGCGCGTGATATTGCAGTTCGCGTATCGGTTGATCCAGCTCGCGCAAGAGGTGAGTGAAAAGCACGGCACTGGCCAAACCATCGAAACAATGGCCGTGACTGGCTACAACGACGCGCATTTCGCGCCCCTGTTAGCACAGACTTGGTGCACCGAGCGACAATCGGTATAAGAGTCAAAGGTAAGTTCAGGAAAGGATACCAACAATGGAATGCGGACGGCTCATGGGTGGGGTGTTACTGGTCGCGCTGGCACCTTCGGTGATGGCTGGGTGCAGCAAAAAAGAGGAAGAACGGCCACCGCAAACTGGGCAATATGTGCCACAGAATTCGCAGGGTTCTGGTGGTCAGGCGGCATACGGTCAGCCCTCAGGGGCGTACGCCGCGGCCGGCAGCACGAGCTACGCGACCGGCGGGCAATCAATGGGCCCTGGCCCTGTTGCCGCAGATCCAAGCGTACTGCAAAACCTGATCGCAGGTGCGCTGGCGGGCGGTGCTGCTTTGTTGGGTGGCGCAACCGGCGGCGAACTCGGGCCGATCCAACAGGGCATCAAGTCCAAGGCCGCTTCCGCTGCGCCGGGAATGAAGCCCGACGGGCAAATGCTGTCAGCTAAGCTGATGCAGGACGGGCACGCTGAGGGCACGATCACCCTGCAACCTGGCAGCTGCTACACCCTGGTTGGCTTTGGTGGCTTTGGGGTGTTCGACTACCAGATCAACCTGATCAGCGCGCCGCCAGCCGCGCCGCAGGTGCTCGCGCAGAGCACCATCGGCGTGGATCCGGTTGCGGCTGCGGGTGATCAGTGTTTTCGCAACACTGGGCCGGCGCCCATGGTGGTGACACTGGATATGCACCTCATCCGCGGTCAGGGGCTAGTCGGCGCCCAAGCCTATAAGAAGTAGCCCTACCAGAAATAAATCCAATTCGAAGCAACTGCTGCGGCGAGCGGCCGACATGGGGTTGTGGCCTCATCGCTCCCAGCACGACTTTCCGGTTCAACCCTCCCGGCGGCGCTCGCCGCGCTGCCCACAGCTCCGCGCCAGCTGTTTCTTCACGGCAGCGTGCCGCAGGGCCCCTGTGTGGGCATCGTGGGCACCCGGCGCCCCAGCTTTGAAGCGGCGGCCTACGCCTTTCAACTCGCGCAGTGTTTGGCCTGTTATGGGGTTACCGTGATTTCTGGGGGCGCGCTGGGCATCGATACGCAAGCGCATGAGGGGGCGTTAGCCGGCGGCGGCAAAACAGTCATTGTGGGCCCCAGCAGCTTCGATCGACCCTATCCGTCAGAGAACGCCGCGCTGTTCGCGCGCGCGGTCCACTCGGGCGGCGCCTACCTCTCTGCTTTTGAGAAACAAGTGCCGGCACGGAATGCTCACTTCTTCGCCAGGAACTCGTTCTTAGTGTCGCTGTGCCACGCGCTGGTGGTGGTGGAAGCGCCGTTGCGCAGCGGTGCGCGCAACGCCGCGTTGTGGGCGCGCCGCTTGCGAAAACCACTGTTTGTGGTTCCGGCGCCGCCCTGGAACCCGCGAGGCTTGGGCTGCATTGTGGAATTGAAATTGGGCGCGCTGCCGCTCTATTCGTATCGCGACATTCTGCAATGCTTGGGCGCGCAGGGTTTTCCGGCAGCGCGCATTTCAAAGCCCGAGCAAGTCTTGCCCCTGTTGCACATTGCGCACGAGCCACTGCCCGCTGACAGTCTGGGCTCCAGCGGTTGCCCCACGCCCCACGAGCAGCACAGTCGCCAGCAGAGACAGGAGCTGCCAGCTGGAAAACCGAAAGCAAAGAATCCCAGCTTCGAACACAAGCTCGCTCCGCGAGCGCACCGTGTTTTCGACGTTGTGCGTCTGGGCGCGCGTCACCCGGACGACATCGCGTCGATGAGCGGTTTGCCCATGGCCGAGGTGCGCGAATTACTGCTCACTCTGTCGCTCTCGCGAGTGCTGTGCGCGCACCCCACCGGTGCGTACACGGTGATGCCAGGCGTGGTTGCTGCGCTGCAATCTGCGCCGTCAGAGCAACTCACTGATCGTCGCGTCAGCGAATAGCCAGGCCTCTTTGGGCACCCAAATGCGATTGCCTTCTTGAGCTAGCCTGCCCCGCGACGTCAATTTCTGCACCGCTTGGCGTCGCGCAGGCGTCCAGGCTTCCGCTGTGGCTCGTTGTGCCGCCTGCTCCAAGTCCAGGCCGCCGTGCAGACGTAATCCCAGCAAAATTCGCTCGCGCAATCGCGTTTCGGCGTCCAGAATTTCTGTCTGGTCGATCAACCCCACTGCTTCGCCCTTGCTCTTCGCTGAAGCGCGCAGATCCGTCTGCGGCCAATCCCTTGAAGCAGTGATGTAGCGATCGGCGGATTGCGTATTGCGGTAACGCAGCCCCATGCCATTTTCTGTGATCGTCCCCCAAGCGCCGCAGCCGATACCCAAATAATCCCAGCCCAGCCAGTAACCCAGATTGTGTCGAGAATAGTGTCCCGCTTTGGCGTAATTGCTGATCTCGTAGTGGTCAAAGCCCAGTGGGCTCAGTTGATCGTCCAGCGCCAGGAACATGCGTGCGGCCGTGTCTTCATCCAAGAGGGGAAGGCGACCTTTCTTGTGTAACGCCCCGAAAGCAGTGCCGGCCTCGATGGTCAGGGAATAGGCGCTCAGATGGGTGATCCCCAATTCAGCCAGGGTGCGTGCTTCCTCCACGGCTTGGTCCACGCTTTGCCCGTGCACGCCGAAAATCAGGTCCGCCGACACCCGCGGCACACCCGCTCGCAGCGCGTCGTTCACCGCGGCCAGCGCGCCGCGTGCGTCATGCAATCGTCCCAGAAATTGCAGACGCTGATTGTCCAAGCCTTGCACCCCGATGCTGACTCGGTTGACGCCCAGGCCAAGCAAGGCTTCGGCGACGCTGCGATCAAAGCTGCTGGGGTTGCATTCCACTGTGATTTCGATCTGCTCGCTCAGCTCAAAATGTTGACGGATTGCAGTGAGCACTCGACCGAGCTGCTGCGGCTGCCACAAAGAGGGCGTGCCGCCGCCCACAAAAATACTGTGCACTGGCCTGTTGCCTGCCCAGGGTGCACGGGCAGAAAGCTCGTTGATGACGGCATCGGCGTACGCGGCGTGGGGGATCACCTCGCGCGCTGCCGGAATGCTGAGAAAGTCGCAATACGGGCACTTCTGCAGGCACCAAGGGAAGTGCAGGTAGATCCCAAGGGGTGGCTCTTCCAACGCCGTCGCGTTTTCCCACTCTGGCGCGGCGTCGTAAGAGAGGGGCATGGGCGCTCTTCCTAGCAGGGCCTGGGGCTGAGAGCGGCCATTTGAACCGTCTTTGCACGGCTCATTCCGCGGCCTTATACATTGTAAAGAAGGGCACCGCTTGGCGCTGCCAGCGCTGAGTGGTAGATTTTGCACGGATTTCGGCGTGTTAGAACTGCACACACTGACAGATCAGGTAGGTGGCTACCTCCCCCAGGCGGATTTTGCGGCCATCGAGCGAGCCTATCACTACGCGCAGTGGGCGCACCGAGACCAGCAGCGCAAGAGCGGCGACCCGTACTTCATCCATCCAGCCAACGTCGCTGGCTTGATCGCAGAACTCAAGCTGGACACAGCGAGCATCTGCGCCGGGCTCTTGCATGACGTGGTGGAAGACACCTCCGTCACCTTGAGCGACATTGAGGGAAATTTCGGAAGCGAAGTGGCGGGGCTGGTCGATGGCCTGACCAAGCTCAACAAGATCAACTTCACCAACCGCGAAGATCGGCAAGCTGAAAGCTTCCGCAAGATGGTGGTGGCGATGGCGCAGGATCTGCGCGTGATCCTGATCAAACTGTGCGACCGCCTGGACAACATGCGCTCGTTGGCCCACGTGAAACAGGCGAGCCAAGAGCGCATAGCCCAAGAAACGGTTGAAATCTACGCGCCGATCGCTAACCGCCTGGGCATTCATTCGCTCAAGAGCGAGCTGGAAGACTTAGCGCTCAAGTACCTGGAGCCCGCTGCCTACGAAGCGATTGAAGACAAGCTCAAGCTCACCCGGCGCGAGCGTGAGAAATACATCGAAGGCGTTTCAAAGACCGTAGTGACGCTGCTCAGCCAAATGGGTTTTGCGTCGACCGTCACCGGGCGCGCCAAACACATCTCCAGCATCCACCGCAAAATGAAGCAACTGCAGTGCGATTTTGACCAGATCTACGATCTGATCGCGCTGCGCATCTGCATCGAATCCGTTGCCGAATGTTACGCGGCATTGGGCGTGATTCATTCGCGCTGGACTCCAGTGCCTGGTCGTTTCAAGGATTACATCGCGCTGCCCAAGCCCAATCAGTACCAATCCCTACACACCGCAGTCATTGGCCCCGGGCGACAGCGACTGGAAGTCCAGATTCGCACTCACGATATGGAGCGGGTGGCAGAATACGGCGTCGCGGCCCACTGGGAATACAAGGAGCAAAGCCGCGACGGCAGTGGCGGGCGCGTCAGCCCCAAGGATGCGGCGAAATTCTCATGGCTCCGCGAATTGGCTCAATTTCAGCGCGATTTGAAAGACCCGGTTGAGTTCCTAGAGAGCGTAAAGATCGATCTATTCCCGGACGAGGTGTACGTATTCACGCCCAAGGGCGACGTGCGCGTCTTCCCCCGGGGAGCCACGGCGATCGATTTCGCGTACGCGATCCACACCGAGGTGGGTGATCACTGTGCCGGCGCACGCGCGAATGGCCAGATGGTGCCCATCCGTTACAAGGTGCGCAACGGCGATGTAATCGACATCATCACCTCCAGCGGTCGCCAGCCGAGCAAGGATTGGTTGGATTATTGCGCCACATCCAAAGCCCGTAATCGCATCCGTGGCTTCCTGCGTACCGAGCACCGCACCAAGAGCATCAATCTTGGGCGCGAGTTGCTGGAATCCGAATTGCATTCCGCGGGCATGAGCATGACCAAGCTGCTCAAGAACGAGCCGGAGATGCAGCGCATTTTGACCACACTCAAGCAAGGCACTCAGGAAGAGCTGCTGCTGCAAATTGGGTTCGGCAAGCTCGACCCCGAGGACGTGGTGAAAGTCCTCTCGCGCACCGGCACGGAAGAGCGCCGCGAAACGCCAGAGATCTTCAAGAGCGGCGCGATTGAAAAATTGATGCGCCGGGTCACGGGTCGCGCCCAAGGCGGGATCCGAGTGAGCGGCGTGGACGACGTGTTGGTGCGTTACGCCAAGTGCTGCAATCCGTTGCCGGGGGACGCGATCGTCGGATTCATCACCCGCGGGCGCGGCGTGACGGTACACCGACGCGAGTGTCAAAAAGTGCTGGATACGGATCCCGAGCGTCGGGTCGAAGTCAGCTGGGGTCAGAAGTCCAAGCTCAGCCGCCCGGTTTCCCTGCGGGTCACCACGCGCAACGCGCCCGGCATTTTGGCCGAGGTGAGCCAGGCCTTCAGTGAGCAGAAGATCAATATCAACGAGGCCAGCTGCCGCACGGTCGACGACGGCAGCGCGTGCAACGTGTTCACCTTCATGGCCACGGATCTGCAGCAATTGCGCACCGTGATGCGCGCCGTGGCAAAGGTCCGTGGCGTGATGGAAGTCGAGCGCGTCTAGGGCCGCCCCCCAGGGTAGGGCAGCCCCCTTTTAGGCCGTTTTGAGCCCAGCTTGACAGGGTGGCTGCCCCCCACTAGATCCCGGTCCCCGCTGCGGGAGTAACTCAGTGGTAGAGTGCAACCTTGCCAAGGTTGACGTCGAGGGTTCGAATCCCTTCTCCCGCTCTACCCCTTTGACTGAGGCCGACCGAGGCTACCCCTCGGCTCGGCCAATGTCTTTTTGAGGGTTATAGATCTTGGCGTACTGGTTGGGGCTTAATGGATGGGGCCTATTGGCTGGGGCTTATTGCACCGTTCGCCGCAACGCTGGCCGTATGTGCCGCGTTGGACTAGAAGCAGGGCAGAGCGCCATCTGACCACCACTCCATGATCTGGGGCGTATTCTTCCTGTTCATCCTGCTGTTGCTCGCGCTCGATCTGGGTGTGCTGCACAGGAAGGACGGCGAGGTGAGCTTCCGCGCGGCCGCCGCCTGGAGCGCGGTGTGGCTCAGCATTGGGTTGGCCTTCTCCGGTGTGGTTTACGGCATCTACGAATACCACTGGTTCGGAAAAGAGTTCACCTCCGACCACCACGGCGGTGGAATGGAAGCGGCGCTTGCCTACCTCACCGGGTACGTCATTGAGGAGTCGCTCAGTGTTGACAACCTATTCGTCATTGCAGTGATCTTCCGGACATTCGGCGTCGGCGTGGCATACCGCTACCGCGTGCTCTTCTGGGGCATCTTGGGCGCACTGATGATGCGCGCACTGATGATCGCTGGCGGCGTGTGGATGATCTCCAAGTTCAGTTGGATGTTCTACATCTTTGGTGCTTACCTGGCCTTCACTGGCACCAAGCTGCTCACCAGCGCCGATGCGGAGCCCGATGTGGAATCCGCACCTTCGGTGCGCTTCTCGCGGCGCTACCTGCCGCTGGCTAACGGATTTCATCAGGGCCGATTTTTTGCCAAGGAAAACGGGCGATGGTGCATCACGTTGCTCGGCTTGGTGCTCGTCGTGGTCGAGGCGACCGACGTTATTTTTGCATTGGATTCGGTGCCGGCCGTCCTCGCCATCAGCAACGACCCCTTCATTGTTTACACGTCGAACATCTTCGCAATTTTGGGCCTACGCTCGTTGTTCTTCGTACTCTCAGGCCTAGTTGAGCGTTTCAAGTATCTGAAAACGGCGTTGGCTGGCATCCTCATCTTCATTGGCGTCAAAATGCTGCTGCACGCCGTGCTAGAGGTTTCCACTCCGGTATCATTGCTTGTCATCATGCTGATGCTGGCTCTGGGCGTCGCTTTCTCCATCCGCGCCGAGCGTTCCGATAATTCGGCGTAGCGCCTAGGGTTAAATCGTGACGAGCCTTAAACCTCCTTCTCGCAGTTCTTACCCACCTAAATCCCATCCGGTTGGGTTGGTGCTCGCTGGCGGCGGCATGCGCGGTGCGTACGAGGTGGGAGTGCTTCAGGGCATCATCGATGTACTGGGATTGGGGCCTAAGGCGAATTCGCCATTCCAATTCGTTGCGGGCACATCGGTGGGCGCCATCAATAGCGCGTTCGTGGCTGCCAATGCCCATGAGCGGGATTTGGGCTTGGAAAAGCTCGCCGACGCTTGGTGCGGGCTGCGCTTCGGCCACGACGTCCGATCGCGCGTGGGGGCCTGGGTTGAGCAATTGTTGCGCGGCACTGCGCCGCCGAATCCAAGCGATGTTTACCTGGGCAGCTCACTGTTCGATCCCGAGCCACTGGAGGATCTGGTCAGCTCCGCCGTGGATTGGCAGCGCTTACACCAGAATATCGAAAATCAGCGCATTTCTGGGCTGCTGATCGCCGCGTTGGAGGTCGCCTCCGGGCGCACCACGATATTTCATGAACTTTCACCGCAGCTTCATTTTGCTGCGTCTAAAGATCCCAGACAGGTGGCCTTACGTGAGCCCATTAACGCTTCTCACGTGCTGGCTTCGGCGGCCATTCCCTTATTGTTTCCCGCGCGACGCATCGGCGAGGACTTTTATTGCGACGGTGGTCTTCGCTTCAACACTCCCATTGCGCCGGTGATCCGCGCCGGGGCGCGACGTGTGGTGGTGGTGTCGACGGCGCGTCGCGCACGTCGCCTGCGAAGCAAGCCGCATGTGAAGATTCAATATTACCCCACGGCCGGTTTCTTGTTGGGCAAGATGCTGAATGCGCTGCTCCTCGATCCGTTGGATTACGACTTGCACATGCTGCAACGCATCAACCGACTGCTGGAACTTCACTCCAGCGCTTTGGACGAAGGCGGGCAGCGCGCAGCGGAAGAGCTGTTCACTGAAACACGCGGCACATTCTATCGTCCCATCGATATCCTTGTTTTCTCGCCCTCGCGCGACATCGGTAGAATGGCGCGTGAATACTTGCGCGCCAATTTTGAGACGCTCGATATCGGTTGGATCATGCGCTGGTTCTTGCGCGGAGCAACAGAGCCTGGGTCCGGCAGCGACTGGGTGGCTTATCTGTTATTCGATGGCGGATTCGCTCGGCAATTGATCGATCTGGGGCGTCGCGACGCGCACCGTCGTACGGAAGAAATTCGTCGCTTTTTCGGCTTAGAAGGGCGGCAGCCGTCGGCGGCGATCGATCTTGTTCTTTAGCCAGTCGCGCAGGCGAATCGCGATCTCCTTGAAGCGGGTCGCCAAAGTGGGGCTGATGAGCCCTAGCCCCAAGGCAATGAACAGCAGACCCGGCCCAGGCAGCACGAGCATGAAAACGCCTGCCACAAAAAGTACAACCCCAGCGCCAGCGCGCAGCACCTTCAGCAGTGGGGGCAAGCTGGTAGGGGTCGTCGCCATTTGGTGGTACTGTTAGTATAGTCCAAAGAGGCCGAACCCGCATGCGCCGCCCCAAACCCACGATCGGATGGCGAGAATGGATTTCCCTGCCGGATTTGGGCGTCCAGCGCATCAAGGCCAAGGTTGACACGGGCGCGCGCAGCTCGTCGCTGCACGCTTCGTCGATTGAGGTGGTGGAGCGCGACGGCGAGCAGATCGTGCGCTTCTCCATCAACGCGGGGCAACCTGCAGCGGTGGGTGAGGCGCCCGTGACCCTGTGCTGTGAAGCCCCACTGCACGACCAGCGACAGATCCGCAGCTCGGACGGCCGGCAGGAGTTGCGACCAGTGATTCGCACGCGCATTGAGGCGTTGGGCGAGAGTTGGGAAATCGATTTGACCCTGACCTCCCGCGATTTAATGGGGTTTCCCATGCTGCTCGGGCGTGAGGCCACGCGTCGCAGATTTGTGGTAGATCCGGGCCGCTCATTCTTACTTAGAAGGCTTGAGGCGCAGCGCCTC
This sequence comes from Polyangiaceae bacterium, assembly GCA_035496495.1. GTDB lineage: Bacteria > Myxococcota_A > Polyangia > Polyangiales > Polyangiaceae > SZUA-265. The sequence goes on along the minus strand of DATJEQ010000252.1, from coordinate 510 downwards.
AAGCAGGAGGATTGATTGAAAATCGGCATTCTGTCGCGCAAGGCGACGCTGTATTCCACACGCAGGCTGAAGGAAGCAGCCGAACAGCGAGGACACGAGGTTCGCGTCGTCGACTATTCGCGCTGCTACATGAACATCACATCGCGCAATCCGCAGGTGTTGCTCGCAGGTCAGCCCTTGGTCTTTGACGCAGTCATTCCTCGAATTGGCGCTTCCATGACGTTCTACGGCACAGCGGTAGTGCGGCAGTTCGAGATGATGGGTGTCTTTTCGGCCAATGAATCGCAGGCTATTTCGCGTGCGCGCGACAAGCTACGGGCTCTGCAGTTACTCTCGCGCGCGGGGATAGGCTTGCCGGTGACCGGTTTCGCTCGTTCGACGAAGGACATCGAAGGCTTGATCCGCATCGTGGGCGGTGCCCCGCTGGTGATCAAGCTCTTGGAAGGCACTCAAGGCGTGGGTGTGGTGTTGGCCGAAACGCAGAAAGCGGCCGAGTCCGTGATCGCCGCG
>DATJEQ010000251.1:0-3845 GCA_035496495.1 Polyangiaceae bacterium | reverse complement strand
TCGGAGTCGTGCTGATTCATCTGACAGCCGAACGTGACGACACTGTAGCGGAGCATGCGGTCCTTCCTTGGCCGCGCGGGCAGGCCTTGGGGTCGCTTCCCTTAGCACGGCTAGAGAAGTTTGACCCTCACCCACCCATCTCGTAAGGTCGGGGGCGGCGCTGGGGCTCAAAATGCCGGAAGTCTACGAAAGTCTTGTTGATTTGTTCGAGAAATGCTCGCGGCGCTTTGCCACCAGCGAGCTTTACGGCAGCAAGCAGCAGGGGCGCTGGGCCTTCATCACCTATGCGCAATTCCGCACCTTGGTGGAGGCGGCCCGCGGGGGCTTGGCGAAGCTGGGCATCGGCCCGGGGGATCGCGTTGCGATCATCGCCGACAATCGTTTGGAGTGGGCCGTCCTCGCGCACGCGACCTACTCGCGCGGCGCCATCTTCGTGCCGATGTACGAATCCCAGGCGAAAGAGGATCTTCTCTTTATTCTGAAGGATTCGGGGGCAAAGCTGGTCGTCGCTGCGAATGACCGGATCTATTCAATGCTCACTGCGTTGAAGCCCGATCTGCCGGAGCTTCAGCATCTGATTGGGCTAGCGCTCACGAAAGAAGATCCCGCTTCCTATGACGCGCTACTCGCGGCAGGCCAAATGCAACCGACTGCGCCATTGTTCCCCGCTGCAGCGGATGCCGCGGGGTTCATCTACACTTCGGGCACCACGGGCACACCCAAAGGCGTCGTGCTCAGTCACGGCAATATCTGCGCGAATGTGACCGCGATCCAACAATTATTCGATCTGCATGGGGATCGCTCGCTCGCGTTCTTGCCGTGGACGCATTCTTTTGGGCAAACAGCGGAGTTGCACGTGCTCTTCAGCATGGGCTGCAGCAGCGCGATCAACGACGATGTGCAGAATTTGTTGGCGAACTTGAGTGAAGTGCGCCCCACACTGCTGTTCGCCGTACCGCGCATTTTTAATCGCATTTACGAGAGCGTGCACCGGCAAATCGAAGAGAAGCCCAAAGCGATTCAGAACCTCTTTCACAGCGCGATCAAGAACGCCAGCAAGCGTGCCAAGGGGGAATCGTTGAGCTTAACCGAACGCCTGGGCCTCGCTGCCGCCGACAAATTGATCTTCGGTAAAGTGCGCCAGAAATTCGGTGGGCGGCTGCGTTTGGTCGTCAGCGGCAGCGCGGCGCTGAGTCCTGAGGTGGCACATTTCATCGACGCGCTGGGAATCAATGTGTTCGAGGGCTACGGCTTGACCGAAACAAGCCCCATCGTCAGTGTGAATTACCCCAATCACCGCAAGATCGGCAGCGTGGGTAAGCCGCTACCCGGTGTGCGCGTCACCATTCGCGCAGTCCCCGAGCACACGAGCAGCGGCGAGATCGTGGTCTACGGCCCCAACGTGATGCAGGGGTATTACCGCTTGCCTGAAGAAACGGCGCAGGTGTTGCAGCCGGATGGCGGATTTCGCACCGGAGATTTGGGCTACCTCGACAGTGACGGCTACCTGTTCATCACCGGGCGCATCAAAGAGCAGTTCAAATTGGAAACCGGCAAATACGTCGTGCCGGGGCCTTTGGAAGAAGAGCTGAAGCTATCCCCTTATGTCGGCAATGTGCTGCTGTTCGGTGCGAACAAGCCGTTCACGGTTGCGCTGGTGGTGCCGAATCACGACGCGCTCAAGCGCTGGGCAGCACAAGCGGGCGTTGAGCCCGGGCAAGCGGCGCACGATCCCCGTTTCAAAGATCTGATCGATCGCGAGGTGACGGCTGCGTCAAAGGCCTTCAAGAGCTACGAGCGCCCCCGACGCGTCGCCCTGCTGGATCAGGATTTCACGGTGGAAAACGGCCTGATGACGCCCTCCCAGAAAATCCGCCGCAACGCGGTGATCGCCAAGCATTCAGCGCTGCTGGAAAGCCTGTACGCGGTCGCTTGAATCGGTCGCGGGGGTTCTTGACAAATCCGATGTGCAATTGCATATCCGGACTATGAAGCTGTCGAACAAAGGGCGCTACGCGGTACGCGCGCTGTTCGACATCGCGTATTTCAACGACAATCAGCCGACGCAGGTGAAAGACATTTCGCTGCGCCAGAGCATCCCCAGTCGTTTTTTGGAGCAGATCTTTCAGGAACTCAAGCGAGCCGGGCTTGTGACGGCCAAGCGCGGTCCCAAGGGCGGGTACACCCTGGCGCAGAGCCCACAATCCATTCGCCTCGGTGATGTGGTGCGCGCGGTAGAGGGCCCGATTGAACTCGGTCACGCGAGCGGTGAGAAAACGACCAAAACTCCCGGAAACGGCAAGCCCACGCGGGATTCGTTGCGCGTGATGGATGATCTGTTCAAAGATCTCTCCGGTCATGTGGAAGCTTGCTTCGATGCGGTGAGCGTGATGGATATCTGTGAGCGCGCGCAGACTTTGGGCGTGCGCAAACCGGGCACTGGCCAAAAATACGCCTATGTCATCTGAAACTGCGCCAACTGGGCTTGCTCCCCTGCCCCATCACCCGCTGGTGTACCGCAGCGTCTTAGATCTGATTGGAGATACTGCGCTGGTCGAGATTGCGCTGGGCAACGATGCCCCCAGGGCCGAAGTACTGGGCAAGCTCGAGTATCAGAATCCTGGCGGCTCGGTGAAGGACCGTATTTGCTTGGCGATGATAGAAGCGGCCGAGAAGAGCGGGCAGCTCAAGCCGGGCGGCGTCGTGGTCGAGCCCACCAGCGGCAACACAGGCATTGGGTTGGCGCTGGTGTGCGCCCGCAGAGGCTACCGCTGCATTTTGACCATGCCCGAAAGCATGTCGCTCGAACGGCGTGCGCTACTCGAGGCATTGGGCGCTCAGGTTGTGTTGACTCCGGGGGAAGAGCAGATGGAAGGGGCCATCAAGAAAGCTCAGGAGATCGCGGCGACCACGCCGAACTCCTTCCAACCCCAACAATTCGACAACCCGGAAAACCCGAGCGTGCATTACCGGTCAACGGGGCGCGAAATTGAGCACGCGTTGGGCGGTGCCCCACTGCACGCATTCGTCGCGGGTGTGGGCACCGGCGGAACGGTGAGCGGCGTGGGTCGGTACTTGCGCGAACATCAACCCGATTGTCGGGTGATCGCGGTGGAACCGGAAGCCTGTGCCACGATTTCGCGCGGTGAACGCGGCCCCACGAAGATCCAGGGGCTCGCTGCGGGCTTCGTGCCGCGCAATTACACGCGTGAAATTCCTCACGAGGTGCGCACGGTTTCCGATCGGGACGCCTATGACACCAAACAAGCCCTGGCGCGCAAGTGCGGGATTCTGGTCGGTGTTTCTGCGGGCGCTGCGACCTATGTCGCGCTGCAAGTTGCGCGCGAATTGGGGCCGGGCAAGCGCGTGGTCGTGGTGCTGCCCGACAGCGGCGAACGCTATTTCAGCTTAGACGAGTATTTCACGAGCACTCAGTCATGACCCCACACTCAGGCATGAGCCCGCACTCAGGCATGAGCCTGTCAGAAAAGACGATCGCGCTGGTCGGTGTGGGTGGGCTCGGCTGCCCCGCGGCGCTAGCGCTGTGCAAAGCCGGCATTGGTCGCTTGCTGCTGATCGACGACGATCTGGTCGATGAAACGAATTTGCACCGCCAAATCCTCTACTGCGACGCGGATGTGGGCAAGCACAAGCTCTCTGCCGCGTCGGCGGCACTGCAACGTGAAGCATCGAGCACGCAAGTTCAAGCCGTCCACAGTCGCTGCCTGCCCCACAACGCACTGCAGCTTCTGCGCGATGCCGATCTGATCATCGAGGGCGCCGACAATTACGCCACGAAGTTCCTGGTGGCCGACGCGGGACATCTGCTGCGTAAGCCAGTTGTT
>DATJEQ010000250.1:0-3586 GCA_035496495.1 Polyangiaceae bacterium | reverse complement strand
GAGCCCGCGCCTGCCCACCCCGACGCTAACGGCACCGTGACGGTGCGCGAGGAGTCGCTGAAGTTCATCGACGTGGCCAACGTCGGTGACGACTCAACGCTGGCATTCGTTCGTTCCCCGGGCCGTGTGGCTTTCCGCGATGGTGCGGTGGCGCGGGTCGGTGCGCCGGTGCACGGCCGAGTGGTCACCATCAACGTGCACGTGGGGGAACACGTTAAAGCGGGTCAGCAGCTGCTGACACTGATGAGTCCTGACGCGGCGACGATGAGCGCGGATCTCGAGCGCGCGGAGGTGAATCAGCGTGCGGCAGACGCGGAAGTGGAGCGCCAGCGCACAATGAGCGAACACGGCGTCGGCATTGAAAGCGATCTAGTAGCGGCGCAGGCGCACGCCGAGGATGCCAAGGCCGAGCTGGCGCGAGCGCGCAGCGCCGCGGCATTCTTAGGGCGCAGCGATCGCGGAACGGTGGATGTGCGCGCGCCGATCGAAGGCGATGTGATCTCATTGGCCGCGTCATTGGGCGCAACGGCCCAGCCTGAAGGCGATCCCCTGCTGGAGCTGGGCGATCCACGCAGTTTATGGTTGGTGACGGAAGTGTTCGAACGCGATCTTCCCTTGGTGCACGCGGGCGACACGGCGACCGCGGAGGTTTCGTCGTTGCCGGCACCGTTGGCGCTCCATGTTGTCAGCGTGGGTGCGGAGGTCGACCCCACGACTTTGCGCGCACCGGTCTATTTGACTTTTGACGATCCCGCCGCAGTCGTGCGTGCGGGCACTTACGCGCGCGTAACCATCAACGCGAGCGCGACGGGAAGCGTGGGGGTGCCGGCCTCCGCAGTGCTCGTGAAGGACGGCGGCAAGACGATGGTTTACGTCGCTCAAGGGCAGCGGACATTCATGCCGCGCGAAGTCACCGTGGGTCACCCGGTCGACGGCCATGTGCCAGTCTTCTCCGGGTTGAAGCCCGGCGAGCGCATCGCGGTGCGCGGTGCCTTGTTGTTGGATTCTGAAGCCGAACAGTTGCTCTGAAATCGGACGGAAAGTTCGCTCATGCTTGCCGCGCTCATTTCGTGGTCAGTACGTCGCCGCTACGCCGCCTTGGGGCTGACGCTGCTGTTCGCGGTGTTCGGGATCTACGGCTATTTGAACACGCCAATTGAGGCTTACCCGGATGTCACGAATTACCAAGTGAACGTGATTTCCCAACTTCCTGGCCTGGCGCCGGAAGAAATTGAGCGGCAGGTCACTGTGCCGTTGGAGCGCGTGCTCAACGGAGTGCCCGGCATGATCGGCATGCGCAGCGAAAGCCTATTTGGTCTGTCGCTGATCTTCATCACCTTTGACGACAACACCGACGTGTTCAAGGCGCGCGCCACAGTCTCCGAGCGTGTTCGCACCGCTGAGGTGACCGAGGGAACCGATATCGAGATCGGGCCGGAATGCACACCGTTGGGCGAGATCTATCAATACCGGCTCGCGAGTGACCGGCACGATCTGTACCAACTGCGTTCGGCGCAAGAATGGACAGTATCGCGCGTTTTCAAGCAGGTGCCCGGCGTGGCCGACGTGGTCAATTTTGGCGGCTACCTCAAAGAGCTACACGTGGAAGTCGACCCCGCACGGCTTGATGCCCATGGGCTTACCCTGGAAGCGGTGATCGATGCGCTGGAGCACTCCAATTTGAATACCAGTGGAGGTTTCCTGCGCCAGGGTGAGCAGGAATTGACCATTCGCGGCATTGGCTTGATCGCCAAGCCTGACGACGTTGCGCGAGTAGTGCTCAAGAGCGATCAGGGAGCCACAGTCACCGTCGGCGATGTTGCGCAGGTGATCCAGTCGCGTACACCGCGGCGCGGAACCGTTGGCATCAACGATCAACTCGAAGCGGTGGAAGGCTTCGTGCTGCTGCGGCGCGGCGAAAACCCGTCGAAAGTCCTGGACGCTGTGCACGACAAGGTGCGCGAGCTCAATGAAAAGATCCTGCCAAAGGGCATGCGCATTGAGCCCTTTTACGATCGCTCATTCTTAGTGGGTAACACGCTGGAGACAGTGCACCACAATCTGCTGGAAGGCTTCTTGTTCATCGTGGCCTTGGTGTGGCTGTTCTTGCGCACCTTACGCGGGTCGCTGATTGTCGCGGTGATCATTCCCTTGTCGCTTCTGGCGGCATTCGGCGGGCTTTACTTGCTGAACATGCCGGCAAATTTGATCTCCATGGGCGCGATCGATTTCGGCATTTTGGTGGATGGCGCCGTGGTGTTGATGGAAAACACCATGCACGAGTTGCAGCACCGAAAGCCCGCCAATCAACGAGCGGTGATGGGGCTGATTGCGCGTTCGGCGGTCGACGTGGCCAAGCCGACCTTCTACGCGATGGCCATCATCATCGCGGCCTTGATCCCCGTTTTTACCTTGCAACGGGTGGAGGGGCGCATCTTTCGGCCGCTCGCGTTGACTTACAGCTTGGCCCTGGTGGGCGCTTTGGTTTTTGCACTGACGACGGTGCCTGCGCTGTGTGCGGTATTCTTGCGGCGAGAAGATGCGGATGTGAAAGAGCCCGCGCTCTTGGAATGGCTGCGCATTCGTTATCGCGCACTGGTGGCGCGGTTACTGGGGCGCACGCGATTTGTGTTCTTAGCTGCGCTTGCGGCTCTTGCCACCACGGGGTTGATCGGTTCGCGCTTGGGAACTGAATTCTTGCCGGAGTTGGACGAGGGCGACTTCGTGATCTTCGTGGAAATGCCTTCCAGCATCTCGCTGGAGCAGGGTCAAGCGTTGCTGCACGAAGTGCGGAGTCGGGTTTTGCAATTCCCGGAGGTTGCCGCGACGCTCAGCGAGCAAGGGCGCCCGGAAGACGGAACGGACGACGAAGGGGTGAATATGAGCGAAACGTTCGTGCGGCTCAAGCCGCGCGACGAATGGCCCAAGGGGGTCGACAAGGACGCGTTGCAAGACGCTATGCGCGAGAAATTGGAAGAGATCCCTGGCGTGGAATTCAACTTCTCGGGGCCGATCAAAGACAACGTGGAAGAAGCCGTGAGCGGTGTGCGCGGCAAAGTGGTGTTGAAAGTCTACGGACAAGATTTTCAAGTCATGCGCAGTACGCTGGACAGCGCGATCGCGGCGCTGCGCAAAGTGCCGGGCATTGTGGACTTGGACGTGTATCGAGAGACGACAGTGCCGCAGTTGCAGATCGAACTGGATCGCAGCGCGCTCGCGCGTGAGGGTATCTCAATTGATGATGCCCAGCGCACGGTGCAAACGGCCCTGGCGGGCTTTGTGGTCACCAATTTGTGGCAAGACGAAACGCAGATCCCGGTGCGCGTGATTTTGCCGCCCAACGAGACGGCGGACCAAGAGCGCATTGCCAATTTGCTTTTACCCACACCCAGCGGTGCCCGTGTGCCGCTGCGCGACTTGGCCTCGATCAATGTGCGCATGGGGCGCGCTTCCATCAACCGCGAGAACAACAGCCGCTTCATGGCGCTGAAATTTAACGTGGAAGGGCGCGATCTCGGCTCAACCATCAGCGACGCGATGAAAGTCGTGGGCGCGCAGGTGCACCCGCCGGATGGCTATTTGCTCA
>DATJEQ010000249.1:0-4903 GCA_035496495.1 Polyangiaceae bacterium | reverse complement strand
GGAATGTACAACGTGGTATCGATCACGAATGCGGGGCTGGTGACGTCCCATGCGGTGTAGCCGCGCGCTTCGGCCGTCTGACGAATGCCGCCGTGAGGGAAGCTGGAAGCATCCGGCTCGCCCTGCACCAACAGCTTGCCTGAGAACTCGCTGATCGCCGTGCCATCGCTGTCGGGCGACAGGAAAGAATCGTGCTTCTCTGCCATGGCGCCGGTGAGCGGGTAGAAGAGGTGAGCGAAGTGGGTGGCGCCCTTGGCCGAAGCCCATTCACGCATGGCCGAAGCCACCACATCGGCAACCGCGGGGTTGAGCGGCTCGTTCTTCTCAATCGTGCGCTTGAGCGACTTAAAGACTTCCTTCGGCAGGTGATCTTTCATGGCGGTGAGGCCAAAGACGTTGCTGCCAAACAGCGCCACAGGCGACTCCTGGTAACCAACGAACGGAGCGACGGGCTGGCTCGCGATTTCGGCGATTGCTTGTTTGCGATTAGTTTTTCCGGTCATGATTGCTTTCCTCTTTGTTGCGCTGTGCTTGGTTTGCGCTGTGCCTTTTCTGGCACTGTGCTCTGGGTTGCACCTGGGCCGAGCACGCGGAAGCGCCCGGCCACCCTGGAAACATAGTCGGACAAATGTTTCCGAAACATGTCGGGAAAGATTGGTTTGTGCGTCCAAATCCCGGCCAAAAAATAAGGCACTGAACCTATGGTACGTACACTCTCACTGCAATAGCTCGGCAGCGGCGGGTTCCACCTGGAAGTGCTTCGCCTTAATTTTCTCCTCGATCACCGCGCGATCGCCGGCAACGACCAAGGTGAGCGCGGCTGGATCGACGCGCGCGGCCTCCTGGGAAATTTGTTCAGGGGTGAGCGCATCGAGGGTGCTCTTGTAGCGGGCGAAATAGTCGAGCGGCAGGCCGAAAATGAACTGCGTGGCCACGTTGCGTGCCACGGCCGACGAGTGCTCCAGGCTGGCCCCCAGCGCTTGGAACAGATCTGCCTTGGCCCGTTGGATTTCGGCGATCGAAATCGGTTTGCCTTTGCTGGGATCGTGCAGCGCGTTGACCTCCAGCAGCATTTGCTCGATCGCGTCGGCGGTGACGTCTCGCTCAACGCTGGTGCTCAAAGCAAACAGGCCGAATTGACGTGTTGCAATCAATGTCGAGCGCGCGCCGTAGGTGTACGCGTGCTCCTCGCGCAAGTTCATGTTGAGGCGCGAGGTGAATAGCCCTCCGAACAGCGAACTCATGACTTCCCGTGCTTCAAAGCCGGGCTCAGAGCGCTTCGGGAAGAGCTGCGTCGCGAACAGCGCGCTCTGCACGGCACCGGGGCGATCCACCAGAATGATGCGCACGCCCTGTGGAGCCGGTGGAGGGGTCAGAGGCGCCTGCGGTTTCGCTTGAGGTGCCGACCACTTCCCCCACAGCGAGCCGGCTTGCGCGGCAAGCCGCGACGGATCGACGTTACCCACGATCGTGATGGCGGTGTTAGCGGGCGTCACTTGCGCGCGGTGCCAAGCGATTAAGTCGGCACGGTGTACGCTGGATATATCTTTGTCGCAGCCGGAAACGGGAGCACCCAAAATGGGCCCCAGCACCGTGCGCAACGCCGCCAGGGAGGCCAAGCGCGTCGGTTCCTGCCGTTCGGCGACGAGCTGATCCTTCCACTCCGCTTTGACGCGCTCAAGATCCGCGTCGCGAAAGGCCGGCTGTTGGATCACCTCGGCCAGCAACTGCAACGCGGCCGGCACATCCTGTGAAAGCACTTCCAAACTCACGGAAATCGCGTCGCGCTGCGCGTCTTGTTCCAACTCAGACCCCAACGATTCGGCCGCGATGGAAAGCTCGAGCGCCGATTTGTGCGCGGTGCCCTCGGTGAGCATGCGAGCGCCCAGCGCAGAGAGCCCACTCTTGCCCAGCGGTAACGCAGAGGCGCCCGCTTTCACCACGACTTGAAGCTCGACCGTAGGCGATGGGCGCTGCACGAAATACAATTTCACACCGTTGGGCAGTGTTTGCTCTGCTGCAATGGGGTAAGCCACGTCGCGTGATGCGCCGGCTTTCGGGACTTCATTGCGCCAAGCATCCGGATCGACCGCAACCGGTTTGCTTTTGACACGTATTGCTTCAGCGGGATCTCGGGATTGGGCCGCTGTGGAAGCGCAACCCAGCGCGAACAGCAGCGCGGCGGCCCATGTGGAATGTGATGAAATCATTGTGATTTCTCCAGTGCGTTCGGGGTGGGCAGCGTGACCATCAGCGCACGGTGCTCTTGTGCCAGTTGATCTTTGACCACCTGTTGCACGTCAGCGACGCTCACCAATTCGGTGCGCTGCCATTCTGCCGCTAACCTGCCCGGATCCCCCAAGTAGTGATTGAGGCGCTGCAAGATCCCCGCACGACCGGATTCACCCCCATGGCCATTGAGCATTTGCAGTGAGCTCTTGAGATCGACTTCCTGCCGCTTCTTGGCGCGCTGCAGCTCCTCCACACTGGGCCCCTTGGCGGCCAAATCTTGCAACACGCGGTTGATCGCCTGTTCCACTTTCTCAGGGTTCACTCCTGTTGAAACCTGCGCGCCGATCTCGACCTCGCTGCACAGCGCGTTGGCGTCCACGGCTGCGGAAACGTCGCTGGCGATGCGCTGCTTGACCACCAACTCTTGGTACAGCCGGGAGGACTTGCCGCCGGCGAGGATCGTGGTGGCAAGCTCCAGCGCGGGTTCTGTCTTACTGAATGCCGGCGGCGCCAGCCAGGCCAAGGTAACTTTTGCCAGGTCGACTGACTCGTTGAGCTTGAGATCGATTTTGGAAGGCAGCGCCGGGGTGATGGGGTGTTGCACCATGGGGCGTGGGTTGCTCGGCAGCCCCGCGAAGTAGCGCTCGATCAGTGCGCGAGCCTGGGCATCGTCGAAATCCCCCGCCAGCAGCAACGTGGCGTTGCTGGGCGCGTAATAGTCGCGAAAGAACTGTTTCACATCGTCCAAGCTTGCGCGATCCAGATCCTCCATCGAGCCGATGACTGCTCCGTGATACGGGTGCCCCAGCGGGAAGAGCGCGTCGTACAAGGCCAGGCTTGAGGGCCCGTAGGGCTGATTCTCATAGCTCTGGCGACGCTCATTCTTCACCACGCCGCGCTGCACATCCAGCCGCTCTTGGGTGATGCCGTCCAGCATGAAGCCCATGCGATCGCTCTCTAACCACAGCGCCAATTCAAGGTTCGCGCTGGGCACGGTCTCGAAGTAGTTCGTCCTATCCCAACTGGTGGTCGCGTTCACGTTAGTCGCGCCCACGGATTCCATCAGGGTATCGAATTGTCGCCCCGCGTGGCGCGAGCCCTCGAACATCAAATGCTCGAACAAATGCGCGAACCCCGATCGCCCTTGAGGCTCATTCACCGGCCCCACGTGGTACCAAATATTCACCGCCACCAACGGCAGGCTGTTGTCCTGATGCAGGATCACTTCGAGCCCGTTATTGAGCTTGTACTTGCTGAATGGGATGTTCAGCTGTGGATCGAGCGCCGGAGCGTTGGCTGCAGCGTTTGATGCAGCGCTGCTCGCAGGCTCGGCCGCATGAGCGCGTGGGCCGTGAGTTGCAACGCCTGCGATAGCCAAACCGGTGACCACCAGGGTGGTGAGATGAAATCGCATGCGGGCACCATAGGACAAAAGTTTGCGGCTAGCGACGCCTTGCAATTTCAGGTAGAAATGCGGTCGAAATGAGCCAATTGTCGTTAACCCTGCGGGCTCTTGCCGGCGCCTGCGTGATAGCGGGCAGTATCTCCTGCGCTTCATCGGGCTCAAAGCCCGCGGCAACTCCACATGCCGCAGCGCCTGCGCCTTCTGGGGCACACGCGGCGGAAGAGCCGTTGACCCTCAGCTTATTGCCAGCGCCGGAAGGCGTTGCTCTGGCGCCGCAGAGCTGTCAGACGCGGGTGGCCTTCACGCCGCCCCCCTGCGCCTCTGATCAAAGCACGGATCGGGCTGCAGTGCAGTCGGCAGACCAGACCTCGCACTTGCGCCAACTGGCGCAAGCGTTGCAGATCACCAACGATTTGGATCGCGATCGCGCGCTGGCTCAGTTGGAAGAGTGCGGCGAGTTTTCGCCTGGCCTGTTGCGCGCGTTGCGGGCGGAGTTGGGCCCTGCGAACTGCGCGGATGTGTTGGTCAGCGATTACTTCAGCGTTCATAAGAACGCACCGCGGCCGGATTTGAAGGATCTGCTGTTCGGCCTAGGGATTGCGGCGCGCCTGGATCGTGTCGATCTTTCGCCCCCCGTTGATTTCAGTGCGGCGGACAGCAAAGAGCGTTTCATGCAGCTGTTCAAGGAACAGCTCACGCCGTGGATTGTGCGGCAAGCTAAAGCAATTCAAGACTTGATGGAGCAAGCGGCGGCCCTCCACGGTTATGGTCGCGGCATCGGGGCAATCGCGGCGGGCATTGCCGATCTGCGTTTCGTCGAGCTGACCCGTGCTTTGCCCTTGCCCAAAGACATGGCGGCAGATGCGGAGTTGAAGGATGCGTATTATGGCGCGTTGGATCAAGCGCTGGAGCCCCGCAAGGAGCGGGGCCGGGATGCAGCGCTGGTTGGCATGAAAGAGCTCGCCGCCGTGGGCGTGCTGCGCAGCGAGCGACTGACTCAAGCGAGGCAGCTCCTCAGCTCACAATATGCGGGTCGCAGGGTGGATTTGCTCGATGGGCTGCTCTTGGGCCCAGTGCCCAGTGCCGACAACAATCCTGAACAGAGCGCGGCGCTAGCAACCGCGTTGCTGCAGAAGCTGCCCACCTATTACACAACCGAAATTCTCTCGCAGGTGGATTTGAGTTCACCGGCCGCGTTGCGCGCGCTGTTCGATCAGGGGCTGCCGCAGCGCTACCGAACCGCATTGCACGGCGCGGCGCAGGGTC
>DATJEQ010000248.1:0-6827 GCA_035496495.1 Polyangiaceae bacterium | reverse complement strand
GCGCCTTAAGACTCAGCCCGCACGACTGCGCAGCCGGTACATCACCTGCTTGAGCGGTTCGTCGCCCTGCATGCGATCTTTGTCCGCGCTCTTGGCGTTCTTGTCGATGATCTTCTGCAGAGCATCGGCAGTCGCGGCGCTGCCCTTGGGTGAGAGTCGATCGATCACCTGAGCTGCGACGAAGCGAACCGCGGCATTGTCGAACATGTCCATGTGCTTGGTCACATCGTCAGCCGTTTGGTCATTGCCATAGACGCCCAACATGTAACCCGCCTTGATCGCGGTGAATTGACTCTTCACGTCTTGATTCTGGCTCTTCTCCATCTCAGCCAGGTAACACGCCGGCTTCTCGCCGCAGGCTTTCAGTAGTCCACTGGCGCGATCGAAAGAATCCTTCTCGATTTGAGTGCCATACTTGGCCACCGCGCCCTTCACAGTCGCTACCTGATCAGGCTTCATCAGCTTGATCGCCGTGATCGTGATCACGCCTTGAATGCCTTTCTTCACGTCAGCGCCGGCACTCACCTTTTCTGCGCGATCGAGCAGCCAATCGATCATACTGGCATCAAAGAACGATCCGGCCGCCTCTGTGAGCATCATGATCGCATTCGTTTGCTGAGCCAACGTGTCGCCGTCGATACTCTCGTAGGCTTTCTTGAACGCTTCTTTCCCGGCAGAAGTTGCGGGAATGATCTTGCTCACTTCGCGAGCAATCAACGCCTTGGTGGCGTCATCAGAGGTGCGGTTCATCGCCGCGATCAACGGATCGAGTGCCTCGCTTCGACCCAGCATTCCTAGGATCATCGCCGCCATCAGCACATGCGGTTTGTCCTTCGGCTCTTGTGGGCTGCCCGTGGCGCGCTTGTAGCGAGTCATTGAGAATTGCGCGAGCGCAGGATCCTGGTCGTTCAGCAGCTTGATCGCTGGCTGCAGTACGGGTTTGCCGATCTTCACCAGCGCAAGCAGCGCGGTGGAGTGCACGTTGGCCTTATCTGGATCAAGCAACACCTTCATCAGCGGCTGAATTGCCGCTGGGTCACCGATTTCACCGAGGACTTGGGCTGCGGTGGCCTGCCAATAGACCTGATTCTTCACATCCGCGAAGGTTTCCTTCTTCGCCGGATCGAGCTTGGGGATGTCGGCGTCCAACTTACTGGACAGCGGCCCCACCCAGCTCTTGGATTTGAGGCGCACCATGGCGTCGGCCAAGTCGCGGTAGGCAATGGCGCCATCTTCGGATTCAGCCCGCAGCTTGTCAAAAGCCGCGAAGATCACGTTGGAGAGCGACTGCATGTCCATGTCGGCCGAAGCGCGCGTTGCCCACTTCACGTCGCGACCGCCGCGGCCCTTCTTGCCGAATTCATCGAACGCGCGCTGCAGCGCGGGCTCCGCGCGTTTGTCGCGGAAGCTAGCGAGCAGCCGAATCAAGGCCTCGCGCGTCTTGTCGTCCAGGTTGTCGTAATCCGTCGAGTAAACCTTGGTCAGCGGCTCGACGATCGCATCGATGAGTTCCTTCACCTTGGGATCGTCGTTGTTGTTGTTGGCGCGCGTGACCGCGTCTTCGTAGAATTGCTCAAGCCGCTTGATTGCGCGTGGCTTCCACGCCGGATCGTCCAGCTTCTCCACCCAGTAGTCGGGTTGGCTCTCGTCCTTGCAAGCGACCAGGATTGGCGCCGCCGAGGCAACGACAAACACTGTGGCCGAACCCAACACCAATGAACGAACCAAAGACGACGTGATGCGCGCTGTGCGGAGCATCGGATCCCTCCGTGATGATTGCAGAAAAGCCTGCAGATCCCTTGAACTACCGAGGCTTGCACCCTAAGTCCCCCAGCCGTGAGCTGTCAACGCGGCAGCGGCGGTGGGGGGCGATCAGCGTTTGCCCAGGCTGTTATCTTCGCTGCTGGGTGCATGCAGGTTTTCGACAAATTTCCCGTGCAAGAGCGGACCAGCGGCCACAATGCCCTGTGAGTTCGTTAAGTCCGCCGGGCGGTAGTCAAAGAGGCGCCCAGCTGCGTCGGTGAAATATCCACCCGCAGCGCTGACCACCGCATCCGGGCCGCACACGTCCCAGCGCTTGCCGGCTCCGGCCAATGCCACGTAGGCATCGGCGCTGCCTTCCGCGACGCTGGCGGATTTCAGGCCAGCGCTGCCCAATTGCAAAATCTGAGAGACCCCACAGCGTCGTAGGTCGCCTTCCAACGACGGCGAACGGTGCGATCGCGAAACCACGACGCGTGCCTCTGCGAGAGCAGTCGTCTTGCTGCAGTCGATGCGCTCACGGGTCCCATTGCGATCGATGCGGTGCGCACCGTGCCCCAGTTCGCCCACCCAGATCACCTGCCGTGGCGGAGAGAGCACCACGCCGTGTGTCGCGCGCTCGCCGTCGACCAACCCGATCATCACGACGAATTCGTCGGTTCGGTTTACCAATTCACTGGTGCCGTCCACTGGGTCGACGAAAAAAATGCGCTCGCTACTCGCGAACCCCTGATAATCACTGGGGTCACTCTCTTCGGCCACTACCGGCACGCCCGGGAATTGTTCTCCAAGGTAATGACAAATAGCGGTGTTCGCCTGTCGATCCGCGTCGGTGACGGGGTCGCTGGGCCCCTTCATGTACACCTGGAAATCACTGGCGTAGATCTGCGTGATGATTTCGGAAGCACGCACTGCGGCGCGCACCATCGCATCGAGCGTCTCGCTCACTGAACGGCTCCAGATGGGGCGGTTCCAGCTTCAGGATTCGTTGAGGCAGCTGGGTCCGCTGGGCTCGAAGGGGGCTTTGGCTTGGTCGGCTCGACGGCGGTGATCCCCACTTCAGCGAGTTGCACCTCCAAGCGCCGAAGGCGATCCGTCGGAATGTACGGTGGGCCTTCACCCGCCTCCCGCACCAATTGATCGAGTTGCATCGTGCTTCTAGGGCCGATCACGGCGCAACTCAGCTGCTCGTTGCACAGCGCGAAGCGCAGAGCCCCAGCGCGTGTTGACTGAATGTCGTCGCCCATCAGAGTGCGCAAGGCTGAAACCTGGTCAATGCGTTTTTTGAATTGATCAACCGTCCAGCGCTCGCGACGGTGATCCCCGTTTTGAAATGTTTTGAATCGCGACCAGCCGCCACACAGAAGCCCGTGAGCGAGTACCGAACGCCCCAGCACGGCGACGCCTTTTTCACGAATTTGTTCGCTGATCTCTTGCAGATCTTTGGAACTGAACGCGTTGTACACCAGTTCCACAACTTGGGCCCCCTGGGCAATAGCCGCCTCAGCACTCTGAACAGTGCCCACGCTGGCGCCCCAAGCTTTCAGCGTGCCCTTTTCCTTCAGCTCTTGCAGTGTGGCGCAGGTTTCCTTCTTTTCGAACGCGCGCAGCGAAGGGTTATGCAGCAGCACGACATCGAGCGGTCGCGCCAATCGCGTCTGTGATTTCTCAATGCTCTGTTTCAAAAAGGTGGGCGAGAAGTCTTTCTTGCGCGGCATGGTCTCGCGATTCGTGCCGATCTTAGTGACGATCACAAAGTCGCCTTGGGTGGGCACCAGGCGCCCGAGCCTGGTTTCCATCGTGCCGCGCGCGTAACAATCGGCGGTTTCAAAAGCAGTGATGCCCAGCGCAACGGCGCGTTCGATCACCGCGTCTTGTTGCGACTCCTCCACTGCACCGTAAGCGTCGCCGCACAGGCCCCAAGTGCCCAAGCACAATTCGCTGACTTCGAGACCCGTTTTACCCAAGGGGCGTTTGCGCATAGCGGCGGTATAGCAAACCAGCCAGCAGCTGCAGCCAGCAGCTGCAACTGTGCCTATTCTGACCGCAGATTGGGCGAGGAAATGCTCCAGTAGTGCAGCGCATCGAAGCGGCCGTTAGCCGGTGCGCTCAGCGCGAGCTGGTGCTTTCCCTGGCACTGTGCGGGGGGCAAAACGAGCCGCGATTCGCTCCAACCTTCGTCGCTGGGCAGCTGCAGTGGGAGTGGCGCGGATGCATCAATGCGCAATTCCAGTTTCTTGGGCAGATCGTTGTGCAAGCGCAGCACGAGGGAACAATTTGGCCCGAAGTTCAGGGTGAAACGTTCTTCGGTGCGCTCGCTGCGTCCGCCGTCCGCTCGAGCGCCACTGCGGTAGATCCGATTGTTGTCAGGGCCGGTAGTGAGCAACGCGTAACCGTGCGCCTGCTCGCTCTCGAGATCCGCGACATCCAACTGATCGACGATCCGTTGACCCAGCGGCAAATCGGATGGCTGTGATGCGGAATTCAAAGCGGAGTAGTCGGCGCGGTAGACTCCCATCGTTTGCCCGCCCAGGATGCTAGCCTCCACATGCCGGTCGATCAGTTGCTCACCCAACAGTAGATCATCACCCAGCCATTCGGGATACACGACGAAATAGTCCGGCAAATCGCCCTGCCCGTAGCTGTACCGTCCCAAGTGCTCGTAAGGCTCGAAGCGGGAGCCGGCGCCCGCGAGCCAGTGCCGCGCTTCGCCCTGTGTGGTGAGCCCTACCAAGTCGAAAGTGCGGTGCCCGCTGAAGTAGCCGAGCGCGCCTGCATCATTGATGCCCAACATGGCTTGTGACGGCAATTCGCGCTTTGCCCAATGCGCCAGCCACACTTGTTGATCGTTGATCGCGCGAGCGCTGGTCGCCAAGTCCTGCGTTGCTTGTGGGACTTTACCCGCAAGGCCGCCCGCGCACACAATCAACAAGGCCGACCCAATCCCCGTTGCCAAGTAAGATAGCCGCTGAGGCAGTCGCTGACTCAGTGTCGCGCGAAATTGATCCGCAACGATGCCCAGCCCCAGGAACCAGGGCGTGATGAAGGGCCAGATGTAGCGCAGGCGATTAACCAGGAACGTCTGGTAACTGCTGGCCAGCACAACGCCACATGAGAGCCACAAGAGTAGGAGCACCGCGTATCGATATTTTTTCTGCAACCCGCGGAACGTCAGCGCGAGCCCGGCTAACCAAAAAATGGGCGCACAGCCCGCGGGCAAAAACATCGGCGTCCAACCCTGTCCGTTGAGCAGCGTGGACAGGAAAAGTCGCAGATTTTCCAGCATGAAGGGCAGAGTTTGCCGGGTGAAATACGGATTGAGAACGAGCCATTTGGCTTGCGCGGTGGTGGGCGTCCACTGACCCGTGAAGAAAAAGAGAATCACGCTGGGTAATAGAATTAAGGAGAGGGTAAAGAGTGCGTGCACTTTAGCGATGCTGCGATCTTTGAACCCCCCATCTTTGAAGGACAGCGCGACGGCGACGGCGACCGCCATCAGAGCTCCTTCAGGACGCGTCAGTACACACAGCGCCGCGAGTACAATCAAACCATGCGCACGCAGCGGCGACGGACCCGGTTCATTGAGCCAATCGAGGATCTTTCTGCACGTGTGCAGCAGCAGCAGGGAAAAAGGCAGTACTTCCATACCGCTGGCCGCAAACCAGGTGTTGGCGGCAAAGGCCAAAGGAAGCAGTGCAGTGAAGCGCGCTAGAGTTGGATGCATCAGTCGAGTTGCGAGCAGCCGCGTTTCGCGGGAGAGCCCCCAAAGGCTGAAAAAACCCAGACACACCGCAACCCAAGTGATTGCAGTGGCGCTGTGCGTCAGCGCTTCAACCGGCGACAAAACCAACGGCCACAAAAGGCTGGTGGCACCGGCGCTGGGGGCGGCACCCGGTGAGTAAACAAAGGGCTCTAGTCGCGCGAACGCGCGGGCGTAGGTGAAGTGAATGTAGGCATCGTCCAGCGGCACCGCGATGCCCTGACAACGCTGCACAACGACATTGAGCGCGAAGCTTGCGAGCAGCCCCGCTATCGCCAAAGCCGGCAAATCCGGCGCCAGCGCATGCAGCAGCGCCATCAAGCGCTTGCTAGGTCCAGCCTTCAAAGCGGGATGCCGCTGCAGATAACGGCGTAAAGGGTTCCAAG
Source organism: Polyangiaceae bacterium (assembly GCA_035496495.1). GTDB lineage: Bacteria > Myxococcota_A > Polyangia > Polyangiales > Polyangiaceae > SZUA-265. The sequence goes on along the minus strand of DATJEQ010000248.1, from coordinate 920 downwards.
GCAGTTGCATCGCAACGACGGATCTGAGTAACGGGCCGCATCCGGCTTATGCCACAGACTGCCCAAAGCCCGCGACGAAGCTACGCGCACGCCCCGCGGCTGGCTCAAACGTCCCTTGCTGACACGCCCCTTGCCGACACGCGCTTGGCCGACACGCGCTTGGCCGACACAGCACCGCTCGATTTGCGCGACTTGTTCGCCTCGCAGGGCGCAGCGCGACCCACAGTTGAACTTGAGATCGGCTGCGCGCGCGGCGGCTTCTTACTCGAGCGGCTGGTGTCGGAGCCTGCGGTGCATTTGGTTGGGCTAGAAATCAGGAGCAAAGCCGCCACCTTGGCTTGGGAGAAGATCCAACAAATGGGCCATGCGGATCGTTGCCGCGTCTTCTGTGAAGATGCCCGTCAGGTGCTGCCGCGCTTGCCGTCTCAGTCGGTCGCGCGGGTGTTCATTCATTTCCCCGATCCATGGTGGAAAAAGCGACACGGCAAGAGGCGCCTGGCGAGTCTTGAGCTGCTCAGCCAAGTCGCGCGGGTGCTGCAGCCGGCAGGCCAACTGTTGATTCAGACGGATGTTTCGGATTTAGCTCAGGCCTTCCTTCAGGCGGCAGAAGCAGAGCCCAACTTGAAGCCGTGCGCAGCGTCGGTGCTGGTCGACCACAATCCGTTCGAGGCGCGTAGCCCTCGTGAAAAGCAGGCCACCGCCGATGGCCTCCCCATTTTCAGGCTCTATTATTGCCGAGCGCCTTGAGCGGTCCCTGCCCGTTGCCGCGTTGGCTGAGCCCGCGGGCGTTTTGATTTGCACGGCGCCCGAGCAGGCGCCTTGATTTGCACGGCGCCCGAGCAGGCGCCTTGATTAGCCCTGCGCCCCGGAGCTAGTCTATTGCCCAATGCGCAACCGGCTCACCTCCTTCACGCGATCGA
>DATJEQ010000247.1:0-4671 GCA_035496495.1 Polyangiaceae bacterium | reverse complement strand
GCTCGACGATGCGCGCAGCGAGTTCGTGTACACGTTCTTCCCCAAGCGCGCGTTCACTGCGACCTCGTCAATGGTGGGCACTGGCAGCTGTGGCAACTACCACGGCGCGCAACACGGTGACCAAGAGGAGTTCGCCAGCATCACGTACTTCATCGTGCAGAGCATGGCTGACCTGGCCACCAAGCTGGCCGCGATCCAGGAAGGTGACAGCAACGTGCTGAGCAACTTCCACATCACGTTCACCAGCGGCATGCACGGCAGCAATCACGACGGTTTGAACCTCCCCACCCTCATGATCGGTGGTGGTGGCGGCGTGATGAAGACCGACAATTCGCTGGACTTGGGCGACGCCAACATGGCGGATCTCCACCTGACCGTGATGAAGAGTGTGTTCGGTTGCCCCGACGCAAGCTTCGGCACGCCCATGGGCGGTTACACCAGCGGAACCATCCCGGCACTGTTGGCCTGATTAAGGCCGCTAGCAGGCAAGAACGCCCCTTCATCGGGGCGTTTTTGCTTTTGTGCGATTTGCTTTTGTGCCGGGCGCCAAGCACGCTCCACAGCACCCAAATCAGGCGCCTTTGACCAAGCGCGACGCGGCTTCAGCGATTTGCGGCGCCTGCGGCACGAACGCTTGCTCCAGAGCCCAACTGGAGGGCGCCGGCACGTCGGGGCTGGCCAAGCGCAGTACCGGGCCCCGCAACGAAGAGAAGGCCTTCTCGGCGATCAGGGCCGAAACCTCTGCGCCAACGCCGCAGGTGAGGTTCGCTTCGTGAACCACGACCGCCCGCCCCGTCTTGCGCACGGAACTCAGAATCGCCTCTTCATCCAGTGGCTTGAGACTGCGCAGATCGATCACCTCAGCAGAAATTCCAGACTCGCTCAGCGTTTGCGCAGCGGCGAGGCAATGATTCACCGTCTTGCCGTACGATACCAAGCTGACGTCTTTCCCCTGTTGACGCACGCTGGCTTTGCCCAGCGGAACAATGTGATCACCTTCTGGAACTTCACCAGGCGCAAACAGGAGCCCCAGATCGATGAAGTACATTACGGGGTTGTCATCACGAATGGCGGCCTTGAGCAGCCCTTTGAAATCCGCTGCACTGGAGGGCATCACCACTTTCAAGCCTGGCGCGTGCACGAACATCGCTTCCAAGTTGTGGTTGTGCTGCGCGCCCGTCGTCCATCCGGTGCCGGTCAGGGCCAGGGTGACCATCGGGAAAGAAACCTGACCGCCACTGATGTAGCGCAGCTTACCGGCGCTGTTGATCAGCTCCTCCATCGAATAACAGAGGAACGGCGCGAACAGCAGGTCGATCACTGGGCGCAGGCCCATCGCCGCGGCGCCCACCGCGGTGCCCGCGATCAGCCCTTCTGCCATGGGCGTGTTGCGCACGCGATCGGCCCCAAATTCTTTCACCAGGTGCCCGCGCTTGGTGGCGACGCCTTCGCCGAAGAAGAGCACGCGCTGGTCGCGACGCAACTCTTCTGCAATGGCCTGATCGATGGCTTCAGCAGTAGTAATAGTCGGCATGGTCGTGTTCCTTATGCGTAAAGATCGGTGGTGAGCTCACTCGCGTCAGGAAACGGCGAGTTGGTGGCAAATTCGACCGCTTCCGCGATCACACCCGAAATTCGCTGCTCGATTTCGGCCAGGCGCGCGTCGTCCAGCTGGCCTGCTGCTCGCAGGCGTTTCTTCTCGATCTCGATTGGATCTCGATCTCGCCAGCTCTTGAGTTCGGCAGCGTCAACGTAAGCTTGGTCGTCCGGCTCATAGTGGCCGCGCGTCCGGTAGGTGTAGGTTTCCAGCAAGTAGGGCTGCCGCCTTTCGCGCACATAGCTCACCGCTTCAATGGCTGCCCGGTGCACCGCCTCCACGTCATTGCCATCGACGGTGTGCCCTTCCATACCGTAGGCCGCCGCGCGGGTGCTGATCTTGTCGATCAGCATCGTTTCCTTGCGCGCAACAAACGCCTGCCATTGATTGTTCTCGCAGATGTAAAGCACCGGCAGACGCCACACCGCCGCCAGGTTGAGCGATTCGTGAAATGTGCCCTCGCTCGCCGCGCCGTCACCGAAGAAACAGGCCACAATACCGGGCAGTTTCTGCTGTTGCAGGCCTAGGGCAACACCGGGGGCCAACGAGAGCTCAGCGCCCACAATGGTTGAGGTGAGCACCACTCCCAGCTCCTTGACTGCAATGTGAAGATTTCCGCTCTTTCCCTTGCAGTAACCTGAAGCACGCCCCAGCACTTCGGCCAACATGCGCTTCGGATCCGCACCGCGAGCGAGTAGGTGACCTGCGCTCCGGTGGTTGGTCAAAATACGATCTTCCGGCCTGAGAGCGCGGACCACCCCCACCGCCGCGGCCTCTTGCCCCACTGCAGTGCAAGTTCCAGGGGCCTGATGAGTTGCGGCTTGAGCGCTGTTGTGCTCTTCGTAAGCGCGAATGAGCATCATCGTTTCGAGCGCTGCTTGAGGTTGTGTGTTGTCCATGTCGCCTCCTTGCGGGAGCAGCCGAAATACCACATGATCCTCCCGTGCCTACAGCCAAACTGCTTGCTCCGCTCGCGTTGGTCCTGTTCGGCTGCGACCGCACGATGCCCCCCGTCGCAGACAAGATTGCCGATGGCCCAGCACTGAACGCCGTCGCACCTGCAACTGCTCCGGCCTCCGCACAGCACCGTGCCCTTGCAGCCCCCCAGGCCCCTCAGCTCAGCGCCCTCAGCGCCTCCCCGCCTAGCCCGGATCTGCCCACGCTTTCGCCCCCAGGGAGTAAGCTCAATGACGACGCGATCCACTTCGCGGTGATCGGCGATTACGGCCTTTCAGGGCCTGGAGAAGCTTCGGTCGCAGCCCTCGTGAAGGGCTGGAAGCCGGACTTCATCGTGACCACCGGGGACAACAATTATCCAGCCGGCGGCGCCGACACGATCGATCAGAACATTGGGCAATACTTCCACGAATTCATCAGCCCGTACGTAGGAAGCGCGGGGCAAGGAGCGAGCGAGAACCGCTTCTTCCCTTGCTTAGGGAATCACGACTGGTACACGCCCGATGCTCTGCCTTACCTTTCGTATTTCACGCTGCCGGGCAACGAACGCTATTACGATTTCGTCAAAGGCAGCGTTCACTTCTTTGCCGTCGATAGCGATGAACACGAACCCGACGGCATTGACAAGAATTCAAGGCAAGCACTTTGGTTGAAATCACGGCTGGCCAAATCCAGCGCGCGCTGGCAGGTCGTTTATTTCCATCACGCGCCTTTTTCTTCCGGCAGTTTCCATGGCTCCACGGTGATCATGCAGTGGCCGTTCGAAGAATGGGGAGTTGATTTGGTGCTCACCGGGCACGAGCATTTTTACGAACGGCTGCAAGAGCGGGGCATCCCCTACGTGACCATCGGATTGGGGGGCAACGCGCCCTACGATTTCGCCGCTCCCCTGCCGGGCAGCATCGTGCGCGTTCGCGGCGGCACGGGCGCCCTGCGGGTTGTTGCCAATAATCAGCGGTTGGTTTCGGAATTTGTGACGACAGACGACAAAGTCGTCGATACCCTGGATTTGCATTAGGCGCAGATGGTTGCTCGCCGGGTCGGGTTATGACGCCGCGTTATTTCTCGGTTTGGACACTTGCCGCGATTGCTTGTTCACAGGCCGTAGCACCCTCACCCCGAGACAACGAATCGGCGCGATCCTCGGCAGCGACCCCGCACATCCCTGAGGCGCCGCCTCAACTGGAACCCTCAGCGGCAGCATCAACGCCTGAACCAAGGACAGCAACACCAAGTCTGGCTTTGATCGGTGGGGGGGCGCGCAGCGTGCGCAGCGACGGGGGCTTGGTTTCCTCCGTTGAAGCGCACGCGACACAAGCCGGCGTTGATACTTTGCACGCGGGGGGCAATGCGGTCGACGCCGCGGTGGCGGTGGCGTACGCGCTGGCCGTCACGCACCCCAGTGCCGGCAATATTGGTGGCGGGGGCTTCATGCTGATCCATCGCAAAGGCGAGCCCACAGTTGCCTTGGATTTTCGCGAAACGGCCCCGCTGGCGCTCACGCAGGCACGCTTCGACGCGATGATTCGCGCTGGAGCGAAAGGGCCCGCCGCCGCTGGAACTCCGGGAAGCGTGGCGGGGCTGAATTGGGCCCAAGAGCACTATGGCCGACTTGCACTGCCAGCGGTGATGGCCCCGGCAATAGCGCTCGCGAAGAACGGTCACCCACTGGGCAAGCAGCAAGCGCTGGCACTCAGTTGGGCCTGGAACGCGCTCAAGTTCGACCCTGAGGCGAAGAAGATCTTCGGCAACGGCAATCAGCCCAAGAAGGAGGGCGAGCGGGTGATGCAAGCGGATCTCGGCGGCACTCTGGAACGCATCGCTGAGCAAGGAGCCGCAGGTTTCTACCAGGGCCCCACGGCTGCAATGATCGTGAAGGCAATGGGCAAACGTGGGCTGATTACACTGCAAGATCTGCACGACTATCGACCCGTGCAGCGAGCGCCTCTAAGCTTTGATTACCGCGGATTTGAAGTTGAGGTGATGCCGCCTCCTTCTGCCGGGGGCGTGGCCATCGCTGAGACACTGCTCATGATGCAAGTGCGCAGCGCCGAACAGACGCCGCTCAGTTCGCCGAGTGCGCTGCACCAATTCATCGAGCTTTCGCGGCGTGCGCA
>DATJEQ010000246.1:0-3253 GCA_035496495.1 Polyangiaceae bacterium | reverse complement strand
CGCTGGCACTCGAGCTCGCGCCTCAGGTGCGCGTCAACGCCGTGGCACCCGGCACCGTGTTGCCCCCTGAGCACAGCAGCGAGCAGGAAGTGTCCACCTTGGCCGCGCGCATCCCGCTGGGCCACATTGGGTCGGCGAACGATGTTGCTTCCGCCGTCGCGTTCCTGGCCCGCTCGCCGTTCGTCACGGGGCACGAACTCGTCGTCGACGGCGGGCGCACCGTCGCGGGCTTCGAACGGTTTTAGTCTTACGACAGCTCGCGGATGCGCCGCTCGCGCATCACTTGATCCATGTGTTCGGCAATGCTCAGCCGATCCACGTCGTCGATCTCGACTAGGTGCACGGCTTGTTGGGTGTTGAAGCACCACACCGGCCTGCCCACTGCCTTCACCGCCTCTTTGTGCTGAGGCAGCTTGATCTGCAGCGTCAGAAAGACGGGCATGTCGGTCTTAGAAACCGGCCGCCCGCGATCGAGCAGCATGCCCGTGGTGGAAACCTCAATCGCCCGGCACTCCGAGCTAAAAACCCGATCTTTCGTTTGCACGCTCACATCGGTGCGAACCCGTTGACCCAGTCGACGTTGCATTGGCGGCCTCCCAGAACCCAAGTGCCCAAAGCCCAAGGGTAGACGAAAGTGTAGGTATCTATCCTACATCCAAGCAAGAAAACCACTCTCATTATTTAAGCCAATCCACCCACAACCCTGAAATCGCAAGGAATTTGGGTCTTTGGGGCGGGCAAGCCTAACTCCTCTGGGTGCGCCTTCGGTTCTCCCAATTTGCCGCCGCCACCCTCGGCCTGTGGCTGCTCAGCCCTGCCCGGGGAGCCGCAGAAGAGCCCCCCGAGCCCGCAGCGCCCCCGCTCGATCTCGCATCGTTCCATCACACTCAGGCTGGGCTGATCGCAACCAAGGACGCTGCGTCGATCACGATCGATCCCGGCCTTGAACCCAGCGTCGACCAATTGCTGGCAGCGGCCGATCCACAATGGGGTGGCGCGGTGCTCGCCGAGGTGAAGAGCGGCAAGATCCTGGCTTTCAGTCAGTACCGCCGCACGGGTGAGCCGCGCTATCAGGAACTCGCAACACGGCTCTTCCCATCCGCCAGCGTCTTCAAGCTGGTCACGACCGCCGCGCTGCTGGAACACACGCCGGTCACCCTGCACACCCGCGTATGCGTCAGCGGTGGAGAGCACGGCATTGCGCGTCGGCACCTGGTGGCTCCCAACCGGGGCCCCAAGGGCGGCGTAGTGCAGTGCTTGCCCTTCTCGCGCGCCCTGGGCCTCAGTGTGAACGCCGCCTACGCGCAGTTGGTCACGCGCTACCTCACTCGCGCCGATCTGCAGGGCACGGTGGATCGCTTCGGATTCAATCAGCCACTCGCATTCGACGCGCCGGCGCTGCTGGGCAAGGTCGATCTCCCCAGCGACGATCTGCAATTCGCGCGCACGGCGATTGGCTTTGAGAATACGGAGCTGACCGTCTTGGGCGCAACGGCGATCAGCCTCATGATTGCCCGCGAAGGCAAGCAGGTGCCCTTGCGCTTGTTGGCCAACGATGCCGGCGCTGAGCCTGAAAAGCCAACGCGCATCTTGCGGGCGACCACGGCTCACCGCATCGCTCACATGATGGAGCTGACCGTGCACGGGGGCACGGCGTTGAGTTCCTTCACCGATCCGCAAACACGACGCAGTTACCTGGCGGATTTGCGCGTGGCCGCAAAGACGGGCACCCTGAAGCAAGAGGGCCGCTCGCAAACCGTCAGCTGGTTTACCGGCTTCGCGCCGGCACGCAATCCCAAGGTCGTGGTGACGGTGATGCTCGAGAATGGCCCCCACTTTCGAGCCAAGGCCGCCGACGTCGCGCGTGACCTGCTGCGTGTCTACTTTAGCGATCACCGGGGCATTTCGGCACCCACGCAGCGCGCCCAGCAAGTCGCGAACGGGGCTGCGCTCACAGCCGATTCCCGCTAGCGTTTGAACGATCTTCTGCGCGCGAGCAACACGCTGGCCAAGGCGCCCAGCATCAAGCCGCCAAAGCCCACGCCCGTGCCCCGCCCGGGTGCGCCCGCAATGCTGCAGCTGCTGTCTTTCTTTTCCTCTTTCTTTTCAGCAGGGGCAGCGCTGGGCGCTGGCGCAGCGGCGAGTGCAACCTTGGCCGCCACGGGCACCAATCCCAACGCTGGAATCGGCGTTTCTATCACTTCCGGCAGCTTGAACAACGTCCTGTTCCTGTTGGCCAAATCCTCAGCGACCCAGATCTTGCGCAAGCCGTGATAGGTGCGCGGCGCTTTACCCCAGCGGTAGCGCTCGCGCCCCTTGCACTGCACTTGTGAAGGGCTCTCGTGCAAGTTGATCATGCGCGATTGCAGGCGATTTTCTTTTTCGGTCGGTTTGACCTCGGTCGAAATCTCGCCTTTGGGCCCCTCTTTGGGAGCGCCAATGCCGCCTTCAATGGCGGGCGCCGCTTTCAACTCAATGTCGTTCTTAAGATCGCTCGCGCCGTAGCGATAGTGCATGCGCGAGAGCACAAATTCTTGATTGCGCTCCATCAACGCCTTGCGCCGCGCCACTTCCTTGCGTTGCGCATCGAGTTCTTTCTTCTCTTTTGGCTTCAGCTTCTTGTAGGCCGCTTTTTCATCGTCGGTCATCTCTGGCGGCTTGGGGGTCAATTCTTCCTTGGGCACCTGCGCTTCGGCGGCATCCGCGCCCAAGCTGATCAACTCAGCCAACGACAAAGGCGAATTCGCGCACGGCTGGCCACATCCCTTGGTGCTCCAGGCGTATTCATTGACGAACGCCCCTGGGTTCTTGCTCAACAACAGATCGTGCAGGCCCGCGTACAACTCGCCCATGCGCTCTTTGGTACTGAAATCCACGTGCAGATTCGTGGGCGCGAAAACGCTGGGATAATTGGCGACCTCATAGCGGGAAGTTGGATCGATCACATAGACCAGCAGCTCTTGCTTATCTTTGATGTTGGAAAGCCCCAAGGTTGAAGCCACATTCACGGGCTGCTGGGTCACAAAGCGAATGGGGGAAAGCAGCGCGCGATCCGTGCCTGCGATTTCGATCGTCTTGGAGTCGATTTCGATCACCAGGAATTGTTGGGATTTGTAACGCGCCGCCGCGGTGAGCTCACTGTCGGTCGCTTGGTAGCCGTGCCCTTTGAGCCACGCGCCCACATCCTCCCCAGCGGGGATCATGCTCAACTTGTAAATGCTGTCGCGAAATTCTGGATCCAGGGGAACGAGCA
>DATJEQ010000245.1:0-2586 GCA_035496495.1 Polyangiaceae bacterium | reverse complement strand
CGTTTGTTGCGCCAGCTGCGGCGTTTTGTCTCGATCCGTCGGCCGCCGGAGATTGCGTGCAACCCAAGATCCATTCGCTCGCGGCGAACGCGATCAAGGTGCAAGATAAGCGAAATCGCACGAGGTGAAGCATAGTTGTGTTCACAGCGAAACCAACTCTAACGTGTGCGCGTAAGCGGTGAATTATGGCGAAAAAAGTCGGGGTTCTAGGTTCTGGGGTAGTGGGGCAAGCGCTAGCGGATGGATTTTTGAAGCATGGCTATCAGGTCATGCGCGGTTCACGCGACGTGACCAAGCTGGGGGTTTGGATGCACGGTGCTGGGCCGCACGCTTCAGTGGGGTCGTTTGCCGAGGCAGCGCGTTTCGGGGATCTCGTTGTGCTCGCGGTCAAGGGCGGCGCAGCGCAAGCGGTGGTGGATCAATGTGATGGGCACCTCGCGGGCAAGACGGTGATCGACACCACGAACCCCATTGCAGATGCTCCGCCCGAAAACGGCGTGATCAAGTTCTTCACCAGCCTCGATGATTCATTGATGGAGCGCTTACAACGCCACCTGCCCAACGTGCACTTCGTCAAAGCGTTCTCCTGCGTCGGCAACGCGTTCATGGTGGATCCGGATTTCAACGGCCAGAAGCCCACGATGTTCTTGTGTGGCAACGACGCTGGCGCCAAGTCCGAGGTCATTGCGGTGCTCAAAGAGTTCGGCTGGGAAATTGAGGACATGGGCGCAGCCACCGCAGCGCGTGCGATTGAGCCGTTGTGCATGCTGTGGTGCATTCCTGGCTTGACTCAAAAAGGCTGGGCTCACGCCTTCAAATTGCTCAGGAAGTAGCGCTCGCGCGTTTGGCGCAAACTAATTTTGTTCGAGATCCGGCTGTTGGAACAGAGTGAGCGCGGTAGAGGCCACTTGCTGGGTGTCATAATAGGCATAACCTGCGACACCCACGGCACCGAGCACAGGCAGCCAGCGGCTAGCAGAAGTGGCGATCATGCGCTGAGTGACTTTCACCCCCAATCTCTGCGCCACGGTTTCGAGTGTGCGCAGGGTTGCGCGCCGAAAGAGCAGCCGCTCTCCAAGGCGCGCGGCGAGATCACGCACTGCTTGGGCGGCGGCGTGCTTGAATAGGCAGTACATCAATTGTTCGCGCGTGAGCGACGCCTGCTTGCCGAAAGCGCCGGCGATATCTGCCACCATTTGCGCCTGAATGCGCCAAATGGTCAGCAGATCCGGAATCACCGTGAGCATGCCCCAGGGACCCGGTGGCAAGGCCAGTGAGCCCGACACTGCCGCCGCCTTCAACGCCGCGGTCGTTTGAATCGCGTGGGCGCGGCTTTCGGGCGTGGCGCTCTTTACTTCTTGCGTGCCGGGAATCAGCGAAATCGCATCCAAGATCGCTTGAGCCACCCTGTGCTGAGCGGTGTCACGATCCGAGTGAGGCGATTGAATCATGTGGGGTGGGGGGCCCTTTGTTGGCGCAGCCGCAATTCGTATAGCACCAGGGCAGTGAGCACGCCGCCCAGAATCAAGGACGATCCGAGTGTCCCGAACCCAAACCCGCCCCGTGCAGGCGCTTTGGTGAGCACGTCCCCCAGGGTGGCGCCAAAGGGCCGCGTTAACACGAACGCCACCCAAAACAGGAAGACCCGGGAGATGCGCCTGAAGTAAGTGGCGAGCAACACCAGCATCAGCAGCCCCGCGATCAACAGCGCGCCACCCGCAAAACCGAGCCCAGAGTCATCCGCCAGGAAATCACCTAACGCCGTGCCCAAAGTGTTCGAGAAGAGAATGGCCGTCCAATACAAACCTTCGATTTTGCCGTCACTGATGTGCGCGACTGACAACGAACGCCCGCTCAGTCGCCAAATCAAGAAAATAGAAATCAGAATACTGACCAGGATCGCGCTACCGGTTGCATAGCCCAGCGCCAGCGTTCGATCCATGTAGTCGGACATCGTGGTGCCCGCGGTGCTAGTTGAGAGGATCACACTCCAGTACAGCGCCGGTCGGTAGCGATCCGTGATCATTTGCGCCATCACTGTCGCGAAAAAGAAACCAATCAAGATCACAGAACTCAGCGCGTAGCCCACCTGCAACGTCATGGACAGCAGATCCCCCGCTGTTTCACCCAGGGTTGTGGCGCAGATCTTCTCAATCCAAAAGATCGTCGTGACCGCCGGGATCTTGCTGAGGGCCTGGCGCGCTTCAATCATGCTCAGTCGGATCGTAACACAATCGGATCACTCATTGATGCGAATTCCAAGCAAGATTTCGGAGTTGTTGTGCGTGGAGCGGCCGAGCAAAGAGAGCAACGATAGGTGATCGGTGCCGAGCAGATGCCGGTGAACGAAGCTCGCTTCACACCAGCCATCTGCGAAGCTAAAATCTCTCTCAGTTTCCTGTACGTAAATGAGCATGAGATCATTTCGTTCGTCGATGGATTGGGCGAGGCCGACGCCGCCCTGCCAATTCTGTGCAGAGACGTCCGCACTGAACGATCGAGAGAGTTGCAGCCCCAAACCGGTGCCCCAATTGCCAATAGCTAGATCCGCGATCACGGGTAGCGTCACGATCGCGGCGTGCTGGC
>DATJEQ010000244.1:0-3915 GCA_035496495.1 Polyangiaceae bacterium | reverse complement strand
GAGCGTGTCCAGTGCCCATGAGGGCACGGCCCATCTTCGTCATCACGGATCGCACATCTGCGAAATCGACGTTGACGATGCCCTCGTGCAAGATCAAATCACTGATACCCTGCACCGCTTGGTACAGCACTTCGTCGGCTTTGCGAAAGCCTTCGGCGAAGGTCATCTCGTCGTTCGATAGCATCATCAACTTCTGATTCGGAATCGTGATCAGGGTGTCAACGTGCTCTTTCAGCGCCACAATGCCTTCCTCGGCGCGGCGGGCGCGGTGCTTGCCCTCGAAGAAGAACGGCTTGGTCACCACACCAACCGTCAGCACGCCTTCTTCTCTTGCGATCTGCGCCACGACCGGCGCTGAACCAGTACCGGTACCGCCGCCCATGCCGGCGGTGATGAACACCATGTCGGCACCGGAGATCAGTTCCTTCAAACGATTGACGTCTTCGAGCGCCGCTTTACGACCCAGCTCTGGGTTCGCTCCAGCACCGAGACCCTTGGTCACGCTTTGGCCAATCGCGATCTTGATCGGAGCTTGGTTGGCATTGAGCGCCTGCGCGTCCGTATTGACGCTGATGAAGTCGACCCCTTCGAGCCCGTATTGAATCATGGTGTTGATGGCATTGCCTCCAGCACCTCCGCAACCGATCACTTTGATCCGTGCCTGGTACTGTTGCATGTCATCTGCGAACTCGATCGAGAAACTCATCGCTTTGTCCTCCTACGGCTTTCTTGCCACCCTGTCGTTCTTCTGCTCCCCGAGTTGGAACTGCCTTCCGCGTCGGAGCCTTGTATCTTTCAATTAGAATGCGGCTCTGAGCCAACCCCAGAAACCGGCGCTCGGCGCCTCCGCCGCAGCGCGTACCGGAGCCACGCGCGACATCTCCTCCGCCTCACGCACCGCCGCTTCAGCCAATCGGTGCGCGCCGTAACGAATCAGACCCACGCCACTCGCGTATTGAGGCCCTTGCACCAGTTGCACGATGCCGCGCACCCCAATCGGACAACCCAAACGCACCGGAAGCCCCAACACTTCTTCGGCGCACTCGACCATACCCTCCATCAACACCGAACCACCCGTGAGCACGACGCCAGAGCCCAGCTGCTCAATCACGCCGGTCTCTTCCATGCGACGGCGCACTTCACTGAAGATCTCTTCGACGCGCGGCTCAATGATGTCGCTGAGCACACGACGCGCCACTTTGCGCGGCCCGTGACCGCCGACGCCGGGCACTTCAATTTCTTCTTCGGAGGCCACCATGCGACCGAGCGCACAGCCGAAATTTCGCTTCAACCGCTCGGCCTCCGCCATGGGCGTGCGCAAGCCAGCAGCCACGTCGTTGGTGATATTGTTACCGCCGGCAGGGATCACGCTGGCGTGGGCGATGCCGCCGTCGACGTACATGAGCAGATCCGTTGTGCCGCCCCCGACATCGATCACGCTGACGCCGATTTCCTTTTCGTCATCGCTGAGCACGGCTTCCGCGCTAGCCAGCGATGCGAGGACCACTTCGGCGACTTCCAGATTGCAACGTTGCACGCATCGCACGATATTTTGAACGCAGGAAGTGGCTGCCGTCACCAGATTGCAGCGCACTTGCAGGCGAACACCGCTCATCCCAATCGGGTCACGTACGCCGTCTTGATTGTCCACCACGTACTCGCGCGGCAGCGCGTGGAGAATAACTCGATCCGCATCCACTGGAATCGCGCGCGCTCCTTCATGCACGCGTTCGAGATCCGCCGGCGTGACTTCGCGCTCGGAGATGGCAACCATGCCATCGGAAGATTGACTGCGAATGTGGCTGCCCGCGATCGACACATGCACGGTGCTGATCTCGACGCCAGCCATAGATTGCGCCGCGTCAATGGCTTCGCGAATGGCACGCACCGTCCAGTCAATGTTCGACACCACGCCTTTGCGCAGGCCGCGACAGGGCACGTTGCCCACGCCGAGAACTGTGATGCCATCGCCGTCGATCTCGCCCACGACGGCCGAAACCTTCGTTGTCCCAAGATCGAGACCTACAACAATTTCTGGTGAATTCAGGCCCATCGTCTGCACGCTTGGTTTGGGTGTCCTTGTCCGCCGTTTCCCTTGGCATTTCCCAGGGATGCCGGCTTTCGATTTGTCGATGCCATGCCTGACGGAAACGGGCCAAATTTGTGCACGCTGCAGCGCAGCGGGAGCGCTAACGCAGACGCACGACGACGCGCTCGGGGTGGGCTTCGTTGTCTAAAAACAGCACTTCCGGCTGACCCCCTTTGGCCGAAAGGCGTGCCAGCACCCGCCCCGCCATCAGCAATTTGCTGCGAAATGCCTCACGCCCGAGCTCCAAGTGGATACCGCGACTGCCCACGACCAGCGTTACCCGGCCATCGTCGTGCAGGGCGACCTCTTGGGGCGGCTGGGCGTGGCTCATGTCCAACCGAGCATACTGACCCAGTACGTCAATGGCCGTGCGCATGCGATCCATCTCGCGATCGCGATCACGGGCCATTTCGGTGAGAGACAACCCAGTGATCAGCGCCAGATCGAAGGTTTCTCCCGGCTCTACCTTCTTGAATGGCTCTCCTTGGGGGGTCACCAAGAACAGATCTTCTCCCACTGACGCAAGCGCCACCGCAGTGCGCTCAGTCACCTTGATCTGAACGCGACCGGGCAACTCACGCGCGATCTGGGCGCTCTGGATCCAGGGCTCCTCCAACAGCCGTTGCTGAGCCGAGGTCGTGTCCGACTTGAAGATATTCGCGCCCAATTGCAGGCCGCTCAATTCCGCGACCCGCGCGTCGCTCACGCGTTGGTTGCCTGCGACGCTGATCGTCTTGATCGCGAAGCGGGGTGAACTCACTGCGTAGCGATAGAGACTCCAGAATAGACCAACGGTGAGGCCCGCGACCAACACGGCACCGACAATCACCTTGAGCAGCACGACCAATTTCCAGGAATTGATCGCGGCACCGGATTCAGCGTCAGCATCGCCCTCGAAATGCACCACTTCGGGCGGCGCTTCTAAGCCAGATGACCCGCGCACCCCAGCTAGCCGCGATGGGCTGCGACCTGGGATCTTCCTATTGCCCGCCATGGCCACCCCCCTTTGCACCCGCGAGTCGAAACTTCAATTGCGCTTCTATTTGGGGAAGGATCTTGTTGATGTCCCCTGCTCCCAACGCGATCACGACGTCACCCGGCTTGGCTTCGTTCGCCAGCGCTTCCACCAGCTTATTTCGATCCTCGATGAAGACGGCACTATGGTGACCGTGACTGCGCAATCCTTCTGCGAGGTGAGCACTGGTCACTCCCGCGATGGGAGCCTCGCCGGCGGGGTAGATATTGGTCAAAAAAACCGCATCTGCGCGGTTGAAGGCCCGCGTGAATTCGTCGAACAACAGATGCGTTCGCGTGTAACGGTGCGGTTGAAATGCCACTAAGACGCGGCCACTGTAGGCGCGGCGCGCCGCTTCCAATGTTGCGATCACCTCGGCTGGGTGGTGCCCGTAGTCGTCCACCAATTGGATCCCCGCCACCTCGGAAACAACGGTGAATCGACGCGCAACTCCGTGGAATGTTGCCAGCGCTTCCTTACACACATCGAGCGGGACTTCTAGTTCGTCGGCCACGGCAATAGCGGCCAAGCAATTGAGCACATTGTGCTGCCCGGGCATGCGCACAGCGAATTGCCCCAGCGACTGGCCCTTCCGCAGCGTGGTGAAGTGCGTTTCTAAGCCGTGAAACGAGATATCTTTCGCGCTGTAATCCGCCTGCGGAGAAAGCCCGTAGGTTACATGGCGGTGGCGCACGCGCGGCAGCAGATCTTGAACATCGGGATGATCCAAACACAGTACGGCTAGGCCGTAGAATGGAATGCGTTCCACGAACGCCAAGAACGCTTCTTTCAAATTCGCGTGTGTGCCATA
>DATJEQ010000243.1:0-6437 GCA_035496495.1 Polyangiaceae bacterium | reverse complement strand
GAATTCGGCCTGCACTTGGGCATTGCCTCGATCTACAGCGCTAAACTGAACGGCACACTGGGCGGTTTCGCTGGCTTGGACTTGAGCGCGCTTTCGGTGCGCCTGTGGCTGGGATACGCACTCGGCCAAACCACACACAGCAATACCGGCAGCGCGCATTTTGACTGGCTCGGCACGCGCGAAGAAATTTGCGCATTATCTGGGACTCATCGTTCGTTGCGCCTGGGGCTGTGTGGCACCGTTGAGTTGGGCTACTTGCAGGCCAAAGGGCAGAGTTCGACTTCGATCAGTGCCCGCAGCAAGGGCACGCCCTGGCTCGCCCCGGGGCTGGGGGTGGCCGTGCGGCAGCCGCTCTCGGGGGGACCTTGGAGACTGGAATTTTGGGCAGGTCTTGAGTTTCCGCTCACCCGCGAACGCTTCGCTTTTCGCAGATCCGACGGCACTCTGGAGACAATCCACCGCGTTCCCTGGGCTGGCTGGGGCAGCTCGATCGGCGTAGGCTATGCCCTCTAGTGATCAAAGTGGAACAGCCTGAGCATTACCCGGACATGCAGGCCACTGCCGCCGGGCTCGACGCGGGGGACCTCCCTACTGGGGTTGTCTCGGCCAGCCTCGTCATTGATGAACCGGAAAGCGCCCGCGACAGCGCCGTCACAGCTGTCAAAAGTGATGCGGACAAGCTGCGGCTTGCCGAATTGGTGCGGCGCGAGTTCGCGTTCATCTGGCGCCTGTTGCGACGGTTGGGGTTGCCTGAGGCGGACGCCGACGACGCAGCGCAGCAAGTTTTCCTGGTCGCTTCCCGCAGAATCGACGCCATCCAGCTGGGCAGTGAGCGTTCTTTCTTGTTCGGCACTGCGCTACGGGTCGCGTCGCGCGTGCGCAAGGTGCGTGCCGATAACGCTCAGGCTCACGTTGAAATCCTGGATTCTCATCCCGATGCGGGAGTGAACTTGGACGAGATGCTGGATCAGAGGCGCGCGCGCAGCCTGCTCGACAGTATTTTGAACACCATGCCGGATGAGATCCGCGTGGTGTTCGTGCTGTACGAAATTGAAGAATTGACTATGGCGCAGATTGCCACTGGGCTTGAGATTCCAGCGGGCACAGTGGCGTCGCGCCTGCGGCGCGCGCGCGAAGTATTTTCAAGACACGCTGAGCGGCTCCAAAATTCGATGAAACGCGGGCGCAGTCAGGAGAGGACCCATGAATGATTTCCATCGTTTGAATCAAGGAGGCGCACAAGGGCCGGCCGCTGAGTTCACGACTCTGCTGATTTCGTCGGCGCAAAGTGAAGAGCCTTCCTCGCATGCGCAGCACGCGGTGTTGGCCAGTCTCGGGCTCGCAGGTGCAGCGCTGGGTCTCGCAGCTCCGGCGCAAGCCACCGCAGCCGTCGTGACCACCGCAGGTGTCACCGGCGGTACCGCGAGTGGCACTGCCGCGAGTGGCACTGCCGCGGTCGGTACTGCTGGGGTCGGTACCGGTGCCACGGGCGCAGCTGCGGCGGGTGCCAGTGCTGCCGGTGCCAGTGCCACGACGGCCGGTTCCACGGGCGCCAGCACGTTACTCAAAGTCGCAGCCCTCAAGTGGGTCGGTGTCACGTTGGTGGGTGGTGGTGTTGTGGTCGGTGCCGGTTCACAACTGATCGGCAATCACGCTGCAGTCGGTAAATCCGCACAATCCACCGCGGCGGCTGTTGCCGTGGTGGCTCCTCAAGCGATAACACGGAACTCAATTGCCGAGGCGAAGCCCCAGATTGCGCCAGCGGAGCCCACGACACCGGATCAGGGCACGGCTGAACCGAACATTATTCCTGAGGCGAAGCGACCCTTACGTGCGCGCCCTGAAGGCACCGGTTCGGAAACAGCTGCCGCTGGCCCTTCGGTGTTGGCCCAAGAAGTGCTGCTCTTGGATCGGGCTCGCGAATCATTCGCCGCCGGCCGCAGCGTACAAGCCAAAGGCCTAGCGCAAGAATATATTCGTTCGTTCCCGCGCGGCAGTCTGCTGCCTGAAGCGGTGTTTCTCAAAATGCAATCCGAACGCAATTTGGGTCACACCGCCGAAGCAACCGCTTCTGCGAGAGAATTGCTTCGAATCGCTCCCCATTCACCACAAGCGAGCGCCGCCCAAGAATTTCTTGCGAACAAACCCTAACGACGCATGACGCGCAGTGCACGAGCTCTAGCGGCGCTGTTCCCGATTGCGCTGGCATTGGCCTGGGGGTGCAGCAGCGGCACCACCGTGTTGGGGCAGCAGTTGCCCGCTCCAACGGTGGCCGGCGTGTCGACGGCAGGGACGTCCGGTTCGACGCCGCATGTCGCTGACGCGTCGGCGGGTTTCGGATTCGATCGCGACGGCGGAGTGCCTCGCGATCTGTGTCGCAATAAGCACTGTGGTCAGCTCTGCGGTTCCGCCACTGGCGAGGGACCTGATGGCTACCGTTTCTGCGACCGGCGTGGTGACTGTGAACCGGGCCTTCCGCAATGCACCGACGTGCCCGGTTGCATCACTGCCACAGACTGCCGCAACAATGCGCCCACTCTGCCCTTTGAGAACTGCTTTCAGTGCGCAGATTCCAGCGTCTCTTGCAGCGACGTTCAGTGTGTGAGCGGTATGTGCCAAGTAGTGCCCGCAGCGTGCAATACCGGCGTGGTCCATTGCGCAGATGACAGCGGCTGCCCCACGCCGCCCCAGTCCATGTGTGAAACGTGTATGGACCGGTTGAGCTGCCCTACAAGTCATTGCGTCTTCGGGCAGTGCACCGTCATCGTTCCCACCTGCGATGCGTATTGGCCGTGTCGCGGTCGACAGTGCGGGCATTTCTGTTCCCTGTGCCCACCCGACGATCCGACTTGCGATCAAGGGCTCAACGCCGGAACCTGCAATGCGCTAGGCGAGTGCGTGCTCGGCACCGACACCTTCTGTAGATAGGCCGCGCAGCTGCACGATATCCACACGTGCTGTGGCGCGCACCGATCTACCAATCTGCACTCCCACGCGAAAATTTTATTTCATTTGGGTGAACTCGGATTGTGCCCTTTCCCGATCAAGTTCGAAGTTTTCCGGCATTAAGTGATAGTGCGTGCGCGATCATGTCTCCGTTGCAAGAACCCAACCCCAAAGTGCTGTTGATCGTTGGCGCGCTGCTAGGCGCCGGACTGTCTGGTCTGCTGGGTTGCAGCGCAAACAGTTCCAGCGGCGGGAGCGCGGGCGCAGGTGGCGTCGCGACCACAGGCTCCGCGGGCATGCCCAGCGCGTCTGGCGGCGGCCCACTGAACAGCGGCGGCAGTCATTCGGGATCAGTTGGCGGTTCCGCCGGCTCGCCGCAGGCATCCGGGGCCAGTGGTGGTGACGCCAGTGGTGGCGCCAGTAACACCATGACGGACGCAGGGGCGATGCAAACTGGCCCCGACGCGGGCAACCCGGTGGGCTGTCCCAACACAGCACCCACCGGTGCCGACAGCTGCACTCGAGATCAGCACAATCTTCAATGCACCTATCCCAATCAAACCTGCGTTTGCGCCCACGACGGCCACTGGAATTGCTTCCAAGGACAACCCCAGACGGATTGTCCCGCAAATCAACCGACGATAGGCAGTGCGTGCCAACCCATTTTCGGTGGCTGCGCTTACACGACCACCGCTTGCTTTTGCTTCCGCGACATGTGGAACTGCATCGGGGTGGACGGGGGCTAGAAGGTGCCGCCACCGCCCAAGTGCAGGCCCCAAAAGCCATCTCGATCGAAAGCAAAGCCGAGCGGCTTATCCAGATTGAGAGTCAGGCGCGCGTTCAAAAAAATCGAATCGATTTCGTGGCGCACAAAAGGTTCCAGGGCAACGGACGCGTCGTCACCTGATTGGGTGGGGATCCAATACAGGGGCAGGCGCGCGCCAACCAATGTCGAATACCCCACATACACTGAGGCACCGGGCGCAAGTTGCACACTCAACTCCATATCGCCGCCCTTGCCAGTGGGCAGGCCGACAATGGGCGCTCCGTCCAGGCTGAAGATCGGCACTTGCCCTGTTTCAAGTCGCATCGGCGCAACCAGGCTCATCGTGCGCGATGTCCAGAGGAACGAATTTTGAAACCCATCCATCGCGGCCGCAGTGAGCGCATTCGCGTATTCCGCGACGTCCCCGGCCCGCACCAAAGGCAGTGCGACGCCGCCGCCGATTTTGAAGCGAAGGGCTTCCCTTTCGGAAAGGTAGCTCAGCGCCGCGTAGGGATTGCCGATCATGAAATCCGACGCAGCGGGATCAAGCGCGATGTGGCTCATTGGCAACACCAACTCCAATTCGAGATCGGGCTTCACTTGCATGCCCAGCCCACCGAGCAGCGAAAATTCAGTGCGGCGATTGCCCGAGAACAAACCCAGTTCAGTCCAGGCCCGCCCACTCTGCCCGAGCGTCATCCCCAAGCCGGCGCCGGTCATGCCGATGGGGCTCGCCCAGCGCTCTTGAGCCCAGGCGCTGCCGTTGATCACCACGATCAAGGTGACCACGCGCCAGCGGACACGGCTCATGGTGGCTTTGTAACGCCTTGCACCAGGGAGGCAAATTTCCCGTACACCGCTGAACCGGTGGCATCACTTTCGGGGTGCCACTCGACGCCAAAGAGCTTTGCCGCAGCATTCTCAATCGCTTCAATCACGCCGTCGTCAGCGCGCGCGCTGACGACAAATCCCGGCGCAACTTCGCGCACCGCCTGACCGTGCGATGAATTGCTGAGAAACCGCTTGGGCAACGATTCAAGCAGCACGCTTTCAGCGCTGCGCTCCACTTCATGCTTTTGGCTGCGCCCGCCGCCGCCGTGATCCAAAATGCCCCGCTCTTCCTCAGTCACGCTGCGATAGAGCGAGCCGCCAAAATGTAGATTCATCAGCTGCATGCCGTAACACACACCCAATACAGGCCTGTTCGCCTGTGCGAAGAGCGTGAGAACCTCGCGCTCCCAGCTGATGCGATCGAGATGCTCGGCTTCGCGCAAAGTAGCTTCGTCCCGGGACGCAGCGAAGTGGCGCGGCAGATCGCCGCCGCCCGAGATCACCAAGCCCGAGCACAATGAAAGGCAATCCGCGGGCTTTGCCTCGGGAGAAAGCAGCACCGGCATCGCGCCCGCCGCCGCAACGGCTTGGGCGTAGCGTCTGCCCAAATAAAGGTAATCCACATTCGGTCTGATCAGCCGCCCGGCATCGATACACACCGTGATGCCAATGACAGGGATCATGCGCGCCGGATCGGGGATCTAACGGCGGGTTGCCGTTGCACCCGCAGTGATCTTTACCTTAGCTCAGATTGCGCCGGCGGCGCGAGAAGGCCCATGCCATCAGACCGCCTACGGAAATCAGCCCCAACGGCATCGACGAGGTGCCAACGCCGAATGAGCAGCCCGACTTGCTGTTCACATCCGGCGCGGCGCTGCTCGTCGAGGCGCCCGCGGCGGCCGGATCTATGCCTACGGCCACAGCGCTCGCGCCGGCACTGCCAGCAGCGCCAACGGGCGGGCTTCCACCACTGCCCCCCACTGCGGTAACGGGAGCACCGCCAGCGGCGAGAGAGCCTCCACTGCCGCCTGTCGTCGTTTGGCCTCCTTGTGCCGTGCCACCCGCCGCAACCGATCCACCCGAAGCAGCGCCCGATGTTCCGCCACTTGGCGCGCCACCGGTGCCGCCCGAAGCAGCGCCACCTGCGCTGGCGCCACCCGCGCTTGCACCTCCGGAACCGGCGCCACCCGCGCCGCCGGTGCCACCGGGATCAACGCCGCCACCCGGCAACATCAGTGAGAACTGAATGTAATCGTAGTTCAAGTGCATCGACTTGGGAGCGAATTGCAACACCTGCACCCCCGCATCCAGATCCACCATCGCGAAGTTATCGTACACGACCCAATTGTGATAACCGCCGGTGCCATCCAACGACACGTCGGCTTTCATCACGTCGTTCATCAGGATTTGAAAATGGATCGCGCCCGCACCGCTCGGCTCAGATCCCCACGTCGAGCTGAGCACATAGGTGCCCGCCGTCTTCACATCGACGGTCATCTTCACCCAATCAGCGCCGTGGGTGTAGCCGATGTACAAAGAGCCCAATGCGTAGGGTTGCCCCACCATCGGGCCCGCGCTGTACACATCGCCTTCAGCCGCATTTGACTTACAGATCTGCGGGTGCGGAAGCTCCGTGCGGTAGTCATTGCCCTGGCAACCTCCGACACCAAAGTTCGCCGTACTGTCGTCGACTCTCCAAGCGACGTTCTCACCGCCGTCGTCGTAGTTCTCGAAATCGATACGCCCGGGAATCGGCCAGGGCGTGCCCATGTACGGGGTGCCGGTGTAGGTCGCGGGCACGGCGGCGGATGCCGTCTTAGGGAAAAGGCAAACCAGGCTCACGCCCAGTAACAATGGAACGGTGAACGGTGAACGGAGTAAGAACGAGCTCATT
>DATJEQ010000242.1:0-5481 GCA_035496495.1 Polyangiaceae bacterium | reverse complement strand
ACAATCGCGGCATCAGCGATTGTTGCGTCGCTGGCGGGGCTCGCATCGATCATCGAAGCATCGGAAATCGTCGCATCCATGAGGGCGCCCGCGTCGCTCACTGCTGCATCGGTCGGCGGCACTGCAGCGTCGTTCGTCGGGCCAGCGGGGGTGCTCGCGTCAGGAACCGGTATCACTGGCCCACCGCAGCTCGTCAGCTGCGTGGTCAGTGAAGCGGTGCATCGCGAGCCGTCTCCGCAGGGACTCGCATGCCCCTCGGGCGCTACGTAGGGAGCGCCGAATTGATCCAACAATCGGGCGCTGAAGGTGTAGGAGCCAACGGCAGGAGAAATATCAGCGAACGGCAGATCCACAGCGAGCGAAGCGGCAGATTTCGTCATCAGGACGCGCCCGTCAGCAGTGCTGACCTGGATCTGCACAAAGCCACAACGTATGCGGTTGTCACAGTTGTGCAGCGGCCGTAGCAACCAATCACCGTCAATGCGAACCTGCGCCAACACCGTCTTGTGCGCGTCGTGACCCAACTCCACGCAGGCTTCACTGCCGCCCACTTGCCACCCGGTTGCGCCAGCGCCGCTCACGGACACTAAGGTCAACTTGGGCTCCACGACGGGAGCGGGTGCGGAGGCGCTTTTGCCGCCGCAGGCAATGGCCAGAAGCCCAGCGGTCAATGAGGTCAGCGCCTGGGTGGCGGCGCGCCGCGCAACGCGGAAGGCCGGCAGACGGGTAAGCGATTTCACCGGCGGAAACCTAGTCGGCCCCGCCCATTTACACAATGCCCCTTTGCACAAGATCAGTTCGCTGTGCGTGCGGCGCGAGCGTTAGGCTTGAGCGGCCAGGGCAAGGGAGACAACGTCTCCACCATTTGAGACAACTTCGTGCGCACACGGGCTGCCGACGGGCGATGCTTTGGATCGCGACGCAAACACGCGGCAAGCAGGGTGCCAATCTCGGTAAAGGTCGGGTCGCGACCCAAGGAGGCTAGTTTTTCCGGCCAACCGTCGTGCCCCAAATGCTTGGAGATGATCGCCGTCTCGTCTTCGGAAGTGAACAGCAGCTCACCGGTCAACAACTCAAAGGCCGTACACGCGAAAGCATACATATCGGCGGCCAAAGCAGCGGCCTGCGGGTCTTCAACGGGCACGCCCAGAATTTCCGGAGCACAGTACTCCAACGTGCCGCAACCAGGGCGCAGGTGGCGGCCGCTCAAACCGAAATCCACTAACACCGGTGTGCCTTCTTCGCGCAGGATCACGTTGGAGGGCTTGACGTCCAAGTGAGCTACACCCACGCGGTGCATGGCTTCGAGGCCCGCCAACATGCCCAGCAGATTCTGCAAGGCTTGTGCGGTGGAAAGGGAATGACTGCGCACCAAGCGATCCACCGCTTGCCCGCGGATCAGCTCCATAACCAAGATGGGCTTGGGGCTGGCTTCCAAGTCAAAATTGACGAAGCGTGCCAGGTGAGGGTGCTTGGGCAGTGAGAGCAATGCGCCCGCCTCCTGCCGGAACATGTCCATGAACTCCTGTTCGGAGACGCTACGCGCGGTGTTCGGATCGTAATGCGGTACTTTCAGCGCATAGAGTTCGGCGTTCGCTTCGTGCCGTTGCTCAATGCGCCGCGCCACGAACACGGAACTGACGCCGCCACTGCCCAGAGCGCGCACCACGTAAAACCCACCGATCGTACGCCGCGGCATCAACCAATCCGGCAAGCGGGTGCGGCGGTTGCGCAGTGGAATGACGGAAACGTCGCTGCCTGGGGAGATGGGCAGCGTCTGCAGTCGTTTCAGTACCGTGGCCACCGCACGACCAATGGGCCTGGGTAACCCCGAGGTCAGGTCGTTGATGGTGGCGGCGCTCTGCTCAATGTCGAGCGGTGTGCTGGAAGTGACCGCGCGTTCGACCAGGATAGAAATGGGAGTCACATCCGCCACGATGGCGATGGTTGCTTTTGCTTCTTGCTTCAGAATGCGGCGCACCGCGCCCGAAAGCAACAGACGCAGCCGCTCCACTGAATCCTCAATGTCGTTCAAGGGGCCACTGCTGCCGCCGTCGTCGATCAGTTGGGCCAAACCGCGGGCATTCGCGAGCAGTTGCAGTGCGCGCCCCAGCTTGAGCAGGATCTGCCTCAGCGCTTCGCTGCGATACGAGCCACCGCTGCCCACTCCGCCACTCAACTGAATGACGCGCTTGGCCAGCTCGCGCTCGTCGGGTTGAATGTGAGCGCGCTCTTGGGCATCGACCGCGTCGTCGTCGTTTGACGAGATGAACGCCACATACGCGCTGAGCACATGTCGCACTTCGGGGTTGGTTGAAGCGGCGACAATTGCTTGCAGGGCCTTTTCTGAAGACACGTAGCGCAACACCAGCAGTAGGATCTCCGCTGAATCTGCGATCTGCTCGCGTACGGCAGCGTCCAGACTGCGTGCCAGCGCCGCACACAGAATGCGGTGAACGGGAGAATGCCGCTCATTGACCACACGCTGCAGCAGCACGCGGATCACGCGACGAATGCGATCCAACACGCGTCTGCCGGTGTCGCTCACGTCTGTGTTGCGGGCAGTTTCTACATCAACAATATGCAGTAAGATCAGCAGCTTTCGCTGGCGCGCTAGCAGATCAGCGTCGGGATCGCGCTTCGGCGTCAGCGCAACTACGGCGCCGGTCGCAGCGGGGGAATTCGACGGCGCGCGCTCGTCTTGCAGCACCCAATTGCCCAGGCGATCGAACAGGCTGTCCAACCCAGGCACGTTGCCGTTGGTGTCGCCCGGGCGACGGCCCAAGAGCAGCAAGTCGTAAAGGCGTGAGCGCTCGAGTGCGCTGACGTCCAGGTCTCGCAATAGCGGCAACACCTTGGGCAGTGCAGCTGGGCCCGCGCTCGCCAAGGCTTCCAGTTCGGCCATGGTCTTGTTGGCTTGTTGCAACGCCTCTTGCGCGATCGCAAACGCCTCCAGCGCGCCGGTTGCTTCGTAGGCCAAGACGGCCTTGTGTACGCCGCTGTAGATGCTGTCGTCCGTGTGTATGCCACCATTCAACGCGCGACCGATTTCGTTCGAGATGACAGTGAAGCTCGTATCCGCGCTGGGCCTCTTGTGAAGCAAATCAGAAAGCTGTTTCAAAGCGGGCTCGGCGAACTTGGAACTCTTCACTTCCTCAATCAGCGCGATCAGCGCTTCCGCCACATCCTTGCGTGGCGTCTTGCAAAGCTGCAGCAGCAATTGCTCTGCGGCCTCGGGCTCCGCGGTGATCACCGGGCCCAATCCCCAGATCATGGTGGAAGCGAGCGCAGGGTGCTTGCGGGACAATTCACTGCTGAGCAGGCTGGTGCACTGCTGCATCGCGGTTTCCGGGTCACTCACCATCGTTGCCACAAGCGAAACCACCGCGCGGCGCCATTCCGTCGGGGAAAGACTAGGGTCCAGCAGCAGATCGATCTCTTCGCGTAACTGCGGCTCAATTGCCGCGAGCAAGCCGCGTGCGACCGCGGCGTGACGCCAAACGAGCGGCTCGCGATCGGCCAGCAAGCGTTCGAAGGTTGGGTGCACGGTGTCGCCCAAGAACAGCTCAGCGAAATAGGTGTCGCCCTGAGCGGCGCGACGCACCGCTTCACGTGCGCCGCGCTCAAGCAAGGTCGCTGCTAGACGTCGAGCGGGCAGGGGCCCAGTAGCCGAAGAGACAACCCAGCGCTCGAACTGATCTTGGCGGGCGATCAAGTTGAGCGCCAAAGGATCGGCATTCACGCTGCTGTCCATCGGCAGCGCAAAGAGGAGACTGACGCGTGCGCGCAGGGTGGTGGCGTCGAATTGTCGTGCCGCGCCCAGGGCCATGCGTGTGGCGCCCGCTGCGAATGTTTCGGCGTTTCCGCCGTAAAGGCGATTGAAGGCGCGACGTGCGAACTCACGCCGCTCGTCGGAGCCCGCCGGCATTGCGGACGTCAGCTCATAAAGCGCGACCACCGCGGCGCCCCCGGAAATCCAGTCGAGATCGTCGACCAGTCCGGAACTCAGCGCGACGCGAGCCGCATCGCACAGATGATCGGGGTGCAATCCGTCGAGGGGTGGCGGGCCGTCGATCGCGATGTCTTGCCCCAACGCGGTGATCACTTGGCGCCAACGCGCGCGGCGCTCGTCGGCGTCACTCAAGCGAGGCAGCGTGACAATGGCTTCTATGGGATTGATACGACTTCGCATTGCACCGTTGGCGTTGCGCCTGTGCGCTGTGACACCCGCTCAGCTAATTCTGTGCCGGAAGGGCGGCGCAGGCCAAGCAGCAAGTGCCATTCTTAACCGGGTAATACGCGGGTTGGTGGACACCCATCAGGAAAACACCTACATTGGTGCAGGAAAACGCGTGCTGAAAGCGATCGACGCTCTGCTGCTCATTGGTCACGGCACTGTCGATGACCTCAACGACATGGCGGCCTTTCTGAGCCGTATTCGCATGGGGCGCCCGGCGAGCCCTGAGCTGGTCGCAGAGATCACTGCACGCTATCGGCAAATTGGGGGATCGCCCTTGCGAGCCATCAGCGTGGCCCAAGCGCTGGCACTGGAACAACGGCTAAAATTGCCGTGTTTGGTCGCAGCCCGCATGTGGCACCCGCTGGTTGAAGATGTCGTGCTACAGGCGCATCAATCTGGGTATCGCCGGCTGCTCGCGTTGCCCTTGGCGCCGTTCAGCGTGGATCTCTACCACCGCTCAGCGGTGCAAGCGGCTTCGGAGCGCGGGCTCAATGACTTGGTGATCGAGAAGGTCTCCCCCTGGGGCTCACACGCACGCTATGTGGCCGCGTGGGCCGATCAGATCCGCCCATTCTGCGAGCAGAATCCTAGCGCCGCCTTGTTACTCACCGCGCACAGCCTTCCCACGCGCGTGATCCGCTCGGGAGATCGCTATCAACAAGAGGTCGAAGCGTGCGCCAGTGCCATTGCGCAGATGTTGGGCAAGCAACACCGAATGGTGTTCCAAAGCCAGGGAGCGGATGGAGGGGAGTGGGTTGGGCCCTCACTGCAACAGGCACTGCAGCAGCTCAAGAGTGAAAACATTGGCGCGGCCGTCGTCGCGCCGATTGGCTTTCTCAGCGACCACGTCGAAACACTCTACGATCTCGACATCGAAGCCGCCCGCTGGGCGCAAGAGTTGGGCATCACCTGGCACCGCGTCCCCGCCCTGAACGCGACGCCAGCGATGATCGACACCCTTGAAGCAGTGGCGCGCGACTCCCTGTCAACGTTGTCCTCAGCCCCCCTCTCAGCCCCCCTCCGAGGTTGATTTTTTAAGCAACTGGCCGGGCGTGCGTGCCGACCAGTGGGGCATGACGTTAGCGAGAGATGTAATTCCGGGCCGTACTTATATGCTCACCCGCCGCTGCACTCAGCGGCAGCTGTTGATGCGGCCAGATGCCGAGACCAACAATGCCTTCATCTACTGTCTGGCTGTTGCGGCGCAGCGATTCGACATCGAGGTGCATTGCACCGTGGCG
>DATJEQ010000241.1:0-23883 GCA_035496495.1 Polyangiaceae bacterium | reverse complement strand
GACGCGCTCTTGGCCGGCGCGCGCGCACGGGAGAATCAAGCACTGCGCCTGCTGATCGGCTCGGCTACGGTCACCATATTGGTCGGATTGGCGATGGCGCTTTACGCTCGACGGGTGTTGCGCCCGCTGGGGCTGGTGACACGGCGAGCCGAAGCGGTGGCGCACGGCGATTTAACGGCGCATGAGCCGATCGACGCGAGCGACGAGATTGGAGAGCTTTCCAAGACATTCGAAGGCATGGTGGGCGCAATCGCTCAGGCGAACGCGGAATTACTGACGGCAGAGCGTTTGGCGACGATTGGCAAGATGGCCGCTCAGATCACCCATGAGGTGCGCAATCCGCTCTCGTCATTGGCGCTCAATGTCGACCTCTTGGAAGAGCAGGTCGGCTCGGATGCGGAAGCTCGCGCATTGGTGGCAGCAATTAAAGGCGAGGTCGATCGACTGACCGAGCTCAGTGAGCGCTACTTGTCGGTGGCGCGGCGTTCGAGACCTCAGCTCGAGGACGAAGACATTGTCGAATTGACTCGCGGCGCGCTGGCGACGCTTCAGCCCGAGCTCACCCGCCAGCGAGTGGAACTCAAATTCTCTGCGCCGAAAGAGCTGCGCTGCTGGGTCGACGAGGGGCAAATCCGTCAGGTGATCATCAATCTCGTGCGCAACGCCCGTGAGGCTTTGGGCCCAGACGGAAAGATTGAGGTGACCATCAGCGCGCAGGATGCCGACGGGGTCGAGCTGTGGATCGACGACAACGGGGCCGGCATCGATTCCAGCGCCCGCGAGCATCTATTCGAGCCATTCTTCACCACCAAGAAGCACGGAACGGGGCTCGGTCTGGCCATAACGCGCGAAATTGTGGAGGCGCACCGGGGTCGAATTCGCTGCGAACCGCGCCCTTCGGGGGGCACTCGTTTTGTCATCCAGCTGCCCGTAAAACCCGCGTAAATTCGCCGACATACCGATCAATTGGCCCCCGGTTGACCCCGCTTGAGTGGGCGTGCTAAGCGAGCGCCGCCGCTTGGACCTGTTACAGCAGAACCGTGCAGCAGAATTGGAAAGGAATTGGATACTCCACCCTGGGAATGGAGATCGCCGGAGAAGTTCTGTTGGGCCTGCTGGGCGGGCGGTGGTTGGATCAAAAACTTCACACAGGCAGCACACTAGCACTGGTGGGGTTGGGCTTAGGTTTGGCCGCAGCGGTACAAGCGGTCTACCGAGCGCTCAAGCGGGCGAACCGCGAAGCGGACCGAATCGAGCAGGAAGAGCACAAAGCGCGCAAGGATTTCAATGACCGATAGCAGCGAGCCCAGAACTGCGTTGACGCGCCCGCTCTCCACCGTAGCGGCGGTGGGATTGGCTGCGTCCGTGGTCAGTGCGCTGTGGGCTCGTGGTGCTAGCACCCCCTTTTGGGCCACAGCAGTGGGCGCCGTGGTGGCCGTTGTCCAACTGTTGGCGGTCGCCTATTGGGTGCGCTCTGCGCTGGGCCCAGGGGGCAACGTGTTGTGGCGGGTGTTGTTTTCCTTGCTCAAGCTCGCGGTGTTGTTCGGAGGGCTCGGCTGGTTGATTCTGGCCAAGGTTGTTCCCGCGGTGCCATTTTTGTTTGGTTACGCTGCGCTGCCGCTGGGTATCGTTGTAGCACAACTGACCGCTGGTGCCGCACCAACGCGCAACCATTCGATCGAAAGGACGAGATAATTCCATGGGTCATTCGAACTGGCTGACGTTCTTGCTGGCGCACATGCAGGACACGCTGCAGCAGAACGCTTCCGCATTGGGCGACTCGTTCGTCGGCAAACATCCTCCTAGTTGGCACAGCTTTGAGCCGATCATCACCGCGTTGCTGGTTTCAATTCTGCTGTTGGTGGTGGCTTTTTCGGTGCGGGCGCGCATGTCAAACGTTGAAGAGTCCGTGGTCCCAGATGACCGGCTCACGCTGCGCACGTTCATGGAGATCTTTCTGGGTTATTTCTACGACCTGGCGAAGAGCGTGATGGATGCGGATCGCGCCAAGAAGTATTTCCCCGTGATCGCAACCTCGGCCTGCTTCGTGTTCTTCTCCAATGTGATGGCGTTGTTCCCCGGGTTCCCAGTTGCAACCAGTCACCTGAGCATCACTTTGGGCTGCGCGCTGGTGGTGTTCATTCTGTTCAACATCTACGGCCTGGCGACCAACGGCCTGGGCTATATCAAGCACTTGGCGGGCCCCGCCTGGTATCTGGCGCCGCTGGTTTTCTTCATTGAGCTGATTTCGCTCTGCGTGCGCCCCGTTACTCTGGCGGTTCGCTTGCTTTTGAATATGGCGGTCGATCACCTCATCTTGGGGATCTTCCTGGGGCTCGTTGCGGTGTTGGTGCCAATCCCGGTGATGCTTCTGGGCTGTATTGTTGTGGTGGTGCAAACCCTGGTCTTCAGCCTACTGACCTGCGTTTACATCGGCCTGGCGACGGAGCACGAGGAGCACTGAAGTCGTTGGAAGTACGCCGAAAAGGCCGAATTTGGCGCCAATTTGCAGCGGAAAAAAAGCAATGGCGATTTCGATAAAAAGGCATTAAACGCCGCCCAACCCTACTCAGCTGGAACCCAGCTGGAACTTTGCGAAAGATAAAAGGAGAGAAGAATGTCGACCAAGAAAACACTAGCGCTGATGGCTGCTGTTCTGACCACGCTGGCTACCTCGAGCGCGATGGCTTTCGACGGTGGCGCACCTGCCAACGCGTTCGACGCACAGTCTCTTGCCGCACTCGGTGCGGGTTTGGCCATCGGCTTGGCCGCACTCGGCGGAGCCTTGGGTCAGGGTCGTGCTGCCGGTGCCGCACTCGAAGGCATCAGCCGCAATCCCGGTGCCGCGCCCCGCATTCAGACCCCAATGATTCTCGGCCTCGCGCTGATTGAATCGCTGGTGCTGTTCGCGTTCGCGATCGCCTACCTGCTGTTGAACAAAGTTCTGCCGTAACGTCGGCAGGACTGAGGCTCGTTCGCGCTCAGTTGGATGGGACTAGGACCGCGCGCTGCCGCCGTTGAGCTGCCACTGAGGGCAGGGCGCGTGACGCGCGCAATCGTCCACGGCGTTCTGTGGTTCGGAACGGCTGTCTCGAGAGTCGGTCTATCCGTTCAGGGGTATGGGTGGATTTGTGGTGAGTGATATTGCCGTGAGTTGACTGTCGTCGAACGAATAGAACAGCCACAGATTAAAGCCTGATAATCTGCGGAAGTAATAACGCGCCACGGGCGGCATCATCGCTTCCGTGTCAGGTCCGGGCAAGTCACCTGACTGCATGGTGACGAGTAACGATGCGAGCGCGCGCCCCGCGGGAGTTCCGCTTGTGGCGCCATGCCGCCTCACCGCCAAGTTGAACCGCTCGGTCAGTCTGAGGATTCTGGCGGACACGGATCGGGACCTTCACCACGAAGCCAACGGATGTAGGCCTCTCCATCGACCGGAAGGGTGCGTTGCACTTGTGCTCGCTCTTCGGGCGTTAGCTCCTCGGGGTAGCGATATTTCGGTCGCTCCTCGACTAGCCTTGGCGCTGGCTGCGATCTTGGTCCCATCGAGAGCATAAAGTAACACGCCGACCCGGGGTCATCCAACCTGCGGGGTGGGTATGGATCACGACCGTGAAAACGGGTGAAAATCGCGCTGTCGGGGTTCGCAAGGACTTCGCTCAGGGGGCTCACACCGCGTTATCGGCAGGGGCGCTGCATCAGTTGCGCAGGAAATCAACCCGGGAGAGGGACCTGGGAGAGGGAATTGCGGCGCTGGGCACCCGTGTGCGTTCAGTGTGGCAAAACGCACGGGGTGTGGCCGTTCGCCTACACTTCCTGTTCGGTCTTGGTTGGATTTTAGCTCACGATCTAAATCGCTGTTGCTCGGCATCAGGTGCCGCCAGCGTTGTTGCAACCGGCACGGATCCTGCCTCTGACTGCCCTTGTGCAGATACCAACGCGTTCAGGAAGCAACGCCGAGTATCTCCCGATGGAGGACCTTCTATCGGGATGGATAGCCTCACCGGCCGCGATCAAATCGGATCCAGCACAGCCAGAGCGTCTCGGAGAATATGGGATCCAATCGGTCCTCGGCGTTGGAGGCATGGCAACGGTCTATCTCGCCTTCAGTGCTGCGTCCTTCGGGGGTCGCCGCTGGTGCGCTCTGAAGCTCTTGCGCAGTGAGCTGGCCGCGAATGAAGCGCACGTGAAGATGTTCTTCAGCGAGGCACGCATTGGTTGCGAGGTCATGCATCCGAATGTTTGCAGTGTATTCGACTATGGTTGGGCTGAGGGGAAGGCCTACCTGGCAATGGAGTACTTGCGCGGGAAGTCGTTGGCGGAGGTCAATCGAACTGTTGCTCGGATCAGGGATCCCGCACGTCATGCCGTGCGCATCGCTCGAATTCTAGCCGATGCGAGCGAGGGCCTTTGCGCGATCCATGAACATCGGTCGTTGTCCGACGGACCGCTGAGGATGGTCCATCGGGACATCAGCCCCGACAATCTGATCCTGACCTTCGAGGGCTTCGTCAAAATCATCGACCTTGGTTTGGCAAAAGCAGCACACCGAGGCGAACAAACACAGTCCGGCATTTTGAAGGGTAAAATGTCATACATTGCGCCGGAATTGTTGAGGGGAGGGACCCCAGATGCCCGAGCGGACATCTGGTCGCTCGGTGTCGTAGCTTGGGAGCTCGCGACCGGCAAAAGGTTGTTTCACCGATCAACGGACGTAGAAACGCTGCAGGCCGTCATGGAGGAAGAAATCCCACCCCCTTCCGCCGTGCGTCCGGGAATTTCCAAACACTTCGACAAGGTGGTGCTCGGCGCTTTGGCGCGAGATCCAGCGAAGCGCTATCCGTCGGCAGCCTGCTTCAATGATCGGTTGTGGGAATTTCTGGTAGCGCAGCGCCGTCTAGTTCAACACCGCGACATCGCGGCATGGCTCAACGGCTTGTTCCCCGGTGAACGTGAGCGCCTGGGCCATCTTCTCGAAACGGTGCCGAGCCATCCATCCCGTCCGGCGCACGCCCGCGACGAACCAACGCCGGAACCCGGCCGCCGCAGTTCGCAACGGTTCAGCCTGGGGTTCGGCCACATTGCTCAGTGGCGACCGCCAGAGCGCGTTTCGCTGCTCGTGGCGATGCTGGCTATGGCGTTGATCGGAGCGTCTGGTTGGGCATGGCGGAGCCTGAAACCTCTGTTTCCGAGCTCAGCGCATCTCGCTTCGGCCATGCAGGTCGCCGAGCCGTCTGCAGCCCCCCCAGCGACCCTACGTGACATCGCTCAAACCAAAGTGACGACCAGCGGTGGTTTCGTGGTGGAGATCCAACGCCCCAATCTCTCCAACGACGTCATTGTCCGCGTGAGGGCGACGCCCACGAACGAAGCGCCAAGCAGCTCCGACAACGTTTCAGGGTCGTCGCAAGCTGCGGTACACGTCGCGCGCTAGGTGCAGCGTCAGCACTGCGAAGGCAATGCCGAGCATCAGCTGGCCGATTCCTTGTTGCCCTGTCGCGAGCAGCCAGCTGCCGCCGAGCAGAAGCGCGGCGGCTACGATTGCTGAGTAAAGCCGACGCCCGAGGCGATCGCTCGAAAGCTCCGCTCTCAGGTCTTCGCTTCGGATCGTCAGGCGGCCGCGACGCAGATCGTCGAGTACCTCGCTGAGCGCTTCGGGCACGCGCTGGCTTGCTCCTGAAAGGCGTTCAAACCGGCGAAGGAGATCAGGACCAAGCCGCTCGGGCGAGTAGCGCTTCTTTAGAATTTCGAGGAAGAACGGTTTGCATTCTTCGAACACGTCGAGATCCGGCGCGATCTCCTTGCCGATGCCTTCAATGGTCATCAACGTTTTGCCCACCAATACAAAATCGGAAGGGATCTCGATGCCGTATTGAGTGCCGGCCCGAATCAAGTCGCGTACCAGCGAAGACATTTCGATGTCTTTCAGTTGCTTGCCCAAATAGCGATCGGTCAACACTGCGACTTCGGCGCGGAACGCGTTCTGGTCGATCTTGCGCGTGGGGTTGCCGATTTCATAGAGCGCGTCCGCGATGCCCTCGTAATCGTGGCGCACCGCGGCGATCATCAGATCCACGGTCAAATCCCGCATGCGTGGGCTCAGCCGCCCGACCATGCCCAAATCTACCAGCGCAAAGATGGGCTCCTCGGGTGTGCCCAGCACGAGCACGTTGCCCGGATGCGGATCGGCGTGAAAGAAGCCGTCCTCAAAGATTTGCCGGATCACGATGTCGATTGCCAGGCGCGCAAGCTTCTTGGGATCGTGCCCGCGTTGCACCGCTTCGTAGATCTTCACTCCGTCCAAATATTCCAGCGTGATCACGTGCTTGCCCGAGGCCTCGCGGTAAACTCGTGGAAACCGTGCCTGCGGGAAGTCGCGAGCGTTGCGCGCAAAGCGGCCGGCATTCTCAGCTTCTGTGCTAAAATCCAGCTCACTGGTGATCGCACGATCGAATTGTTGCACTAGACCCGTGGGCGAATAGATGCGGCTTTCCGGCACGGTGCGTTCAAGCAAGGCGACGAAGGTGTGCAGCAGATCCAAATCGCTGGCGACGGTTTCGCCAATGCCCGGTCGTTGTACCTTGACCACGACTTCGCGCTCCCCTTGCGCCGTGCGCAGCACCGCGCGGTGCACCTGCGCGATGCTTGCCGCGGCCAGCGGCTTGGGGTCGAAGCTGCTGAACAACTCCTCCAGCGTTGCACCCAAGGATTGCTCGACGCGTGCTTTGATCGCTTCGAAGCTCACTGGCGGGACGTTGTCCTGCAGTTTCTTCAGCTCCGCGATCACATCGGGAGGTAACAGATCCGCTCGGGTGGAAGCGATTTGTCCCAACTTGACGAACGATGGTCCCAGATCTTCGAGCACGCGGCGCACGCGCGTGGCGGCGCTGCTGCTGCTCGACGTGGGCGACTCGCTCGCGTCGGCGTCCTTGCGCACTTTACTCCAACCGAGTCGGCTGACGACTTCGCCGAAACCGTGACGCACGAGCACAGTCGAGATTTCTCGAATGCGACCAATGTCGCGCGCGGCGTTGAGCAAAGAAACCATGGTTCGACGGGCTCACCAGAACTAGTTCGACTGGGCTCACTGCAGCGGGCTCACGCCCACGGCGGGTCCTGTTGTACCTCAACGCACGACGATAAGCGTCCCCTGATCGTGCGGATCCGGCAAAACCGCAGACCAGCCGTTAGGCAACCGGGGAGAAGCCCAATAAAAAAGCCATTGAGCATCGCGCGGGGCGAGATTCACGCAGCCGTGGCTGCGCACTTCGCCGAAGGAGTCATGCCAAAACGCCCCATGCAATCCGTAGCCCGCCTGGAAGTACATGACGTACGGCACATCCTCGATGGCGTAGTAGCGCTGGGCTTCTTCGTTCTCCAAGTTGGTCATATCCGTGGTGCGCAGTTTGACCCAAATGCGGTGCGCGCCCTTCGGTGTTGCAAGCTCGCTGCCCTCGGCGCCGCGACCGGTGGAAACCAGCGTTGCGAACACTGCGGTGCTCCCCTGATAGGCCGTGAGGATCTGCGCACTGAGATCGACGTCGATCCAGCGCTCATCAGCGAGTAGTCCGCTCGGAGGCAAGGCCGCGCTCGGGCGCTGCACGCTGTCGCTCTGCAGCCATTGGCCCTCTGCGATGCGCAGCCAGTGCAAAGAACGGTAATCCGTCTCTTCCAAGATCTGCACCACGGCGCGGCGCTTCAGTGCACCAATTCTCTTTTGCCCCGGTGCGCTGTACAGTGTGGTGCCATCGCGGCGCACCCACGCCAATGCCGCGCTAGGCCCTTTCAGCTGCACGCCCTGAAAGGTGCTTGGTTTCATGGGCAACAGTTCCTCGGTTGCGATCCAGGTGCCTTTGCTGGTCAACCCGAAATCCAAATCGGCGAAGTGCGCGATGCGGCTGACACCCACGATGAAATCCGGCTCAAGTTCGCGTGCGACTTTGCCCTGCTCCACGTCGGCTAACGATGCGTAAGCCCGCGCGCCCAACTCACCCACTTTGAAATACTGAAACGGCAGCCCATCGGCGCTCAACACCGGGGTGCTCTGTGCCGCGACGCTGGGCAAGCCGCTGTGTGACAGCGCGCTGCTGCACACCCACGCTAACGGCCCGACCAAGAGCCAGGGATCGTTGCACCCTGGGCCCACTTCCGCTGCAAACCAGGGCAAGAGCGCCTTGGGTTCGGCGGTGCCACGCCGCTTCGAGCCGGCGTTGGGGGCCATGAAGATGCGCTCGGGGTATTCGCCAATCAGCACCGTGCCCGGTTTGCCATCGAGCGCGCTGACAACGGGCCAATCTTCCGCATTCACAACGGCCGCGCACAGGCAGGCTGCGGTCACACCCAACAACGATCGGCGGGGGCGCGACCGGCAGAACAGGGCGCGCGGTATTTGGAACAAGGGGCGCGCTTAGCCCAATGTGAAGCGCAGATCGTGATCGCACACGCGGTACACATCGCCGTTGCTGATCAATTTGCGATCCACGCGTTGCCCTTGGAACTCAACGCCATTGGTCGAACCTAAGTCGACAATGAAATATTGACCGTTGATCCGCTCGACCATCGCGTGCTGGCGCGACACATTCGGATCTTTGATGGTCAGATCGCTGGTCTGCTTGCCGCGACCGATGATGAAGCGATCCTTGTTCACCACAAAGCGCTCGCCCCCGTAATAGATAGAAAGCTGGATCGGCGCCGAAGCCATCGAGCGCCCAGGGGGAGGCGGTGGCGCAACGCGACTCGGAGCGCGCTGCGGTGGCGGCACGCCTTGCGAAGGGATCCCCGGGGGCTTTCCTGGAGTCGCAGGTGGCGATACGCGCAGTGGGGGCAAAGGCTGTGTTGAGGCAGATGGCGCTGGCGGCGGCCCCTTGGGCGGCCCGAGCCTGCCGGTGGGAATGCCCGGCAGATTGGGGGGAGCGCTCACCGCAGGTGTGCCGGGCGCTGGGAACGCCGCGGGTGGCACAGGCGGCAAGGCGGCCGACACCGCCGACGAGATCCCGGCTGGCAACGGCCCAGTGCGTGAATCGGTGCTTGGCGGCACTGGCGGCCCCGAGGGAGGAACTCGCGCGGGTTGCGGCGCCGACGGTGGCGAGACGGCCTGGTGTTGGCCAGAGCCGGCTGCTTGAGGCGACACGGAGCCGCTCTCGCGCTGGCGCGCATACAACTTCATCGCCTCGTTGATCAGGTAGTCAACAGAGCACTCCAGCTGCTGTGACATCTGTTCGAAGCGCTCCCACAGTGCGTCGCGGCACTGGAAACTGCGGAGAGTCTTCTTCTTTTCCGTCATAGCGTACGAACCCAATAGGTGGGAGCCAGTGGCTCAATTGCCCCACCTGCTTCACAGGCTAACGTCTCGTTTTACAGCCTATGGCGCAAAGCCGCAAAAGTTAGTGCAAACGCACTGGCACCCAAGCTCTGCCGCGGCGCGAAAGTTGTCCGAGTTCGCTTTCGGTAAGTAACGCTGCTCGGGCACCCAGCCCTGCCTTTAACGGGCCCTGATCTTGCCCGGATTCGTGCCCGCCTCCGCTGGTTGATGTAGGTTAGTGTAGTCTTCCACTGAAACAATATTCTAATGTTCAGTATTAGCAGCACTAGCAGTGCTTCAGAGTCCCAAGAAGCCGGCTCCTATCGCATCGCGCGTGAAGTGGGCGCGCTGCTGTTCTTCGCGAGCTGCGTCTATGTCGCGCTCGCGCTCTTGAGCTACCGCTGCAGCCCATCGGATCCCGGTGTGGTGGGTGGGGATTGGGTTGGGCCCGTGGGTGCCTCGTTAGCCGGCGTGTTGGTGCGCGGGTTCGGCGTTGTGGCTTGGCTGTTGCCCCTGGAGCTCGCTTTCTACGCCCGCGAGCTATTGCGCGGCAGTGCACTGCGCGCGAACGCGTTTCGCATCGCCGGCGATCTGTTGGTTGCGATCTTGCTCGCGGCGATGGTGCACATCGTGTTGCCCGCTGCCTGCGCATTCGGGCAAATGCCGGTGAGTGGCAATGTGGGGCTGCTGTTTGGGGAGATCTTGCAAGCGCTGTTCTCCACTGCCGGCTCGCTGCTGATCGGCGCGACGTTGATCGCGTTGATTTTGATCGGGCGCAGCTCGTTCTCCTTCATCGAATTCTGCCAACTCATGCTGCAAGTCCTTCGGAGTTTGGGGCAGCATTCGGGCAGTCTGTCGCGGCGCGTGCTCGCGGCGTGGCAGGAAGCGCGCGCACTGCGCAAACAACGACTGCTCGATCGTCAGGCTGAGCAAGAGCCGCAGATCAGCACACCGTCGCGCGACGCAGCGATCATCGCCCAGTTGGACGACGTGGGTGAGGAATGGACCCCCATCGAACAGACGGGATCGCCGCCGCTCGCCGTTTCGCAAGCGCTGCGCGCCGGTGGCTTGCTGCGGGCGTCGCTCGCGGGCGATACGGAAACGCCCGTGCATGGGGTAGCGGTGGAAGACAAGCCCGCGCTCGTGTCGCCACAGGCCGCACCGCCCAGTGTCGCTCCCGCGATTACTGCAACGGCGGTTGGCCCCGCGAGTGCTGCCGCCGTTGTGCCCCCCGCAGTTGCTCCGAGCGCAGTTGCCGCGGTTGCCCCGCCCGGCGCACCGTCGGCCAGCAAGAGCGAACCCAAGGCGGAGCGCGCGGCGGCGGCGAAAGCCAGCGCAGAGGCAGAACCGAAGATCATCGATACACGGCACCACCAGGAGATCAAACGCGGCGTTGTGCGCAACAAGGGGCGCGGCCGCGGCTTCGTGCTGCCCCCAACCAGCTTGCTGCAACCTGCTGCGGCTGTTGTCTCGGGAGTCGATCGCGAGCGCATGGTGGAACTCGCGCACCGCTTGGAGAAAACGCTCACGGATTACAGCGTTGAAGGCAGGGTGGTGGAGATCCTCCCCGGGCCCACCGTGACGACCTACGAATTCCTGCCTGCTGCCGGCACCAAAGTGAGCAAAGTGGCGAATTTGGCTGACGATTTGGCGTTGGGGCTTTCGCGCAAGGTACGCATCATTGCCCCCATTCCCGGCAAAGGGCGCATTGGCTTCGAGCTGCCGAACGACGAGCGCACGCCAGTGAACCTGCGCGAGTTGGTGGAAGACAAGCGCTTCGAGACGCTTTCGGAAAAAGCGCCGCTGCCGGTTGTACTGGGGCGCGATATCGTCGGCGCGCCCTATTACGCGGATCTGGCCTCAATGCCGCACGTCATTGTCGCGGGTGCGACCGGCGCTGGCAAGAGCGTGGGCCTCAATGTGATGCTCACCAGTTTGCTGTGCCGGCGCACGCCCGATGAGCTGCGCTTGCTCATGATCGATCCCAAGGTCGTTGAGCTAGCCCCTTACGATCGTATTCCGCATTTGCTGCTGCCGGTGGTGACCGACATGAAGCAAGCGGCCACCGCGCTCAAATGGGCGGTGGACGAGATGGAGCGGCGCTACCAAGCCTTCGCCAACGCCGGCACTAAGAACATCACCACCTACAACAATTGGGTCGAGCGCATCGAAAAGGGCGAACTGCCGCCCCCCAAGCCGGAAGAAGTAATGGCGGTGGGCGAGGATGGCGCGCCGGTCAGTGTGCCCCCTGCCTCTGCGGGCCAAGAGGGCGTGAACCTGCCGGGCAAGCTGCCTTATATCGTGATCGTGGTCGACGAATTCGCCGATCTGATGATGCAACAAGGCAAGGAAGTGGAAGCGGCCGTGGCGCGCTTGGCGCAGAAGGCGCGTGCGGCGGGGATGCATGTGGTGCTGGCCACGCAGCGGCCGAGTGTGGACGTGATCACCGGTATCATCAAAGCGAATTTCCCAACGCGCATTGCCTTCCGCGTCGCGCAGAAGGTCGACAGCGCGACCATCTTGGATGAGAAGGGCGCGGAGCTTTTGCTCGGCAGGGGCGATATGCTGGTGAAGATGAACGGCTCAAACGACATGCGCCGCGTGCAGTGCCCGTTTGTGAGCGAAGAAGAGGTGGATCTGCTCACCAAGCACCTGCGCTCTCAGGGTGAGCCCGTTTATCACCACGACATTCTCAAGGCAGCGGATGAAGAGGCCGAAGGGGACGGCGCTGATGAATCCTCGGATCCTCGCTTCGACGAGGCCGTGCAGATCGTGGCCGACACACAGCGTTGTTCCACCTCGTGGTTGCAGCGCAAGATGACGATTGGCTACAATCGGGCCGCAAAGATCGTGGAGATGATGGAGAAGAAGGGCATGGTGGGGCCCCCCAACGGCGCCCGCGATCGCGAAATTTTCCTGCACACCCAGTGACGGCCTGTGCCCATTGCTTTTCGGCCGGCCGCGGGGGAATCTACGCCCGGCGCGGTGACCCTGCGCAAATGGAACGGCGCAGCGGCCCTGCGCAACGGAACAGTGGATGGCTTCCCGCAAGGATTTCGTTTTTCCCCAACCCTACGACGACGATGACGATGACGTCGTGTGGGCTTTGCAAGCCGGCAACAGCGAGTGGCTGCGCGGTGGCAACACGGACGCTCTGGTGTGGCTCCGGCGTGCGATTGACTCGGCGAACGCTGCCGGCAATGCATTTCGGGCCGGCGAGATCCAAGCGGCCGCGGATGCTTTGACTGAAGTCATGTGGCAGGAAGCGCCTGCATCGGAGCAGGATGCTCCCGAGGCGGCCACCATTGCTCCCAGCGACGTTGAGGACGCCGAAGATCTCGACATCGAAGATCTCTCTGGCGAGCTTCAAGAGGAGAAGCTCGAAGAGGATGCGGCGGACGATCTCAATCTGGGTCTCGACGATCGCGACTTGGAGGAAATTGACGACGACGATTTGATCGCCGAGGAAGCCTGGTTGGACGATGAAGAGACCGGTCCTAGGGGCGCCGCGGAGTCAGCGCCAGGCACCGATGACGGCGCTTCGGTGGACGATCTCACTGGCGAGATCGATCTTTCTAACTTGGCATTGGGTTTCTTGTCGGATCAAGAGCCAGGCGAAGACGAAGCAGGAGAGGAAGGCGAAGGGGACGAAGACGCGGATGCGGAGGCAGAAGTCGAGCAGGACGCTGAAGCGGAACCTGAATCTGAAGAGGCAGTCGACGAGGAGACGCCCGGTCCACGGCAGAGCGACGCAGGTATCGATGACGACTTGGCGGAGGAATCGCCGGAGGAGTTTGAGCGCGACGAGGAAGTCTCCGATGACTTGCTGGCAGGAGAAACCCCCGACGACTCTGAAGAAGAACCGCTCTCCGGAGATTTGGTTGCGGGAGAAGGCGCGCGTGACTTGCTGGGTGAAGAGATATCCGCAGATGCTGAAAGGGAAACAGGCTCCGGCGAACCCGCTGACGATTTTTCGGAGGAGGAACTCGCTGAAAGCGAAGAGCTTCCCCGCTTCGCCAATGAAGATGTCGACGGAATGGCCGGCGAGGGACTCAGCCCAAGCACAGACGATGACGACGACCTCAATTCCCTGAGCGATGCGCCCCTCGCTGACGATGATGCGCTCGATGAAGCGCTCACCCAAGCTCCACCCGGTGAACTTGAGGAGCCCGCGCCGTTAGCGCCCGAGCCAAGTCCTGGGCTCGAAGCGTTGGTCACGTCATTGACGGCTCCTGAAACGGATCTGGGGGTCGAGCCCATCGATGAGGCCATCGCCGTGGGCTTGGAGAGTGAAACGCCCCGCGTCTCAGTGCGTCCCCCCGCGAGTCAGATACGGGCGAGCGCGCCGGGCACGGTCGACGGAGTTCCGCTCGCGGAGTGCCTGGGCTTTGAAGATCTGCCGGAAGAGTCATTGGCGGCACTTGCCTCAATGGCGCAGCTCACACGTTTGGCTATGGATGAAGAGCTCACCGATTTTGGCGCCGCCCTGGTGACGCATGGCGCGGTCTCGGTCGTGACCGAGATCAGCGACGAGCCTGCCCTGATCGCAACGAAGGGCGATGTGGTGTTCACCGAGGGGTCGCTGGCGGGTGGCACCAAGTTGCGCGTCGTGTGCACCGGCGCAAATACGGTTCTGGCCACATGGACGAAATCCCAACTCAAGGAAGCGCTGAAGGACAGCCCGTGGGTGCGAGATGCCCTGCGTCAGCTAGCGGATCGATTCCAGGCGCTGGCCGGCACCACTCTGGGCATCCTCGGCGAAAAATTGGACGCCGCTTTGCGTCGGTCGGTGACCGATCGCATGGAGGTGCGCTCGTACGCTCCGGGCGAACTAGTGATCACCAAAGGCGTTGGAATGCCTGGTTTGTTCATCATCTGTGCGGGGCGCGTCGACATCGACAACCCGCAAGCGGGCGCCGATCATTACCTGTCCGGTGATTTCTTGTTCCCCGAGGTCGTGTTGGCTGCAGCACCCACGCCCGCCACTGCACGCGCGGGTGCAAAAGGTGCGCTCTTGTTATTTGCCAGCAAACACATCGTGCACGAGCTGGTGACCAGCGTGCCAGTGCTGCTCGAAGCGCTGGTATCGTGATGTTAGGATTCTAAGGTCGTCGAGCCGGGGAACGTGCAGGGCCTGATTCAGGTCGGATTCAAAGGGGCAGCGCCGATCTCTGCATTGTAGATGGATTTTTCTGCTCAAAGGGGCGGGCTGCCACGGCGAAAGTGATCCGGGCTGCTGCACCATCCCACGGTTACTGCGATGGCGAACAGACTCAGGGCATTCGTGGCGACGAGCGTGTGTCTACTCGCTGCGTGCGACGGTGGTGCTGGCGGCAGAGGCGCTGGTAGCCAGAGCACGGCCAACATCGCCGGAGCGACCAGCTCAGTCGGTGGTAGCATTGGGCACGGCACGCCGGGAAACGTCGCCATGGCATCGGGAGGAACCGGGGAGCTGCCTGTCGGCACGGCTGGCAGTGCAGCGGGAGGCGCGATGGCGGGGCCAACCGCAACAGGACCGTCCATCGGCGGCAATGCCAATGGCGGCGATACCAACGGCGGCAGTGCTGGCGGGGCGCTCAGCCAGCCTGAGCAGCTTACAGCGTCATTTCCAGATCTGGCTTCGCTCTATGAAGGCACCTTCCTTCAGCCACCCGCATTGACAGATACCGATCAAACCACGGACGCGCCGTTGCTCGGCAATGGCGACGTGGGCGTCGCGATCATGGGCGGCGTCGACGCCATGACCTTCTCGGTCGGCAAGAACGAATTCTGGTCGTTGACGGACCGACGAGTCAAAGCCTTGGGCAAGGTGATGCTTTCGGTGCCCGGTCTTGCGGGCGCTTCGTACGCAATGCAGCAGAAGCTCAAGGTCGCGGAGGTGACGGGAACGTTCGCGCTGAGCAATGATCAGGTGCAGACGCAGAGCTGGGTGCAGGCGGACGACACGACGCGCAATCTGCTCATCACTCGGCTCGACTACCAGGGAACGGCACCCCAACCCGCTTCGATTTCACTGGCGGTGGGCCAAGATACGACCATGGGCACGCCAGGCAGTGCACAAGACACCTTGTTTCTCGACCTGCGCGCTGACGATGTGGATGAAGTCGGAGGCTACCCCACGCCCCGAGTGCGGATGGCAACCCGAGTCGTGGGAACCCATGGAACGGTGCAGGGTGAAAGTCTGAACTTTACGCTCGAACCGGGCAAGCCCGTGTGGCTCGTGACCGGAATCATGAGCAACCTGGATGCAGCAGGATACGACGCGGAGATCTTGAGCACGATGGCCGCACTGGATGCTGATCAGATTGCCGCGTTGAACCAAAGCCACCGAGCCTATTGGGAGAATTTTTGGCGAAAGTCCTTCGTCGAGATCCCGAACAAGACGCTTGAAAAGCATTTCTATGCTTCTCTGTATCTGCTGGCGAGCGCCTCACGATCGGGCGAGGCAGCACCGGGGCTGTGGGGCAACTGGGTGATGAAGTCACCAGCGTGGAACAGCGACTACACGCTGAATTACAACTACGAAGCGCCGTTCTACATGGCATTTCCTACCAATCACGTGGAATTGGCGGACAGCTACGATCGGCCAGTGACCGACTGGCTCGACAACGCAAAAACAGAAGCTACAAGCAACGGTTGGGGCGGCGCCTTCTACCGGGTGCACATCGGACCTCTGCCCGACGGCAGCGGCGATACCGCGACCCACAATCAGAAGTCATGCGGCGCCTTTGCGGCGACTGTGCTGATTCAGCACTACTATTACACGCGCGATCCACAGTACGCGCAATCGGTCTTCGAGACGCTGCGGCAGCTTGCTATTTTTTGGCAGAACTATTTGCGGCTGGATGGCAATCGCTACGTGATCGATAACGATGCACAACACGAAGACAACGAGAATCCGCAGATGAATGGGGTGATGTCGCTCGGGTTGTTGCGATTTCTGCTTCAAGGCACCATCGACATCAGCACAGCATTGGGAGCCGACCCGACCGAGCGGGCTGTGTGGCAGGATCGCTTGGACAAGCTGAGCGATTTTCCGACCTTCACGCGCGACTGCGCGACTGTGTTTCGTTACACCGAAGTCGGGCTCGACTGGAACGAAGGCAACGCCATCGGCTCGCAGCATATCTATCCAGCCGACCAAATTGGGCTCAGCAGTGAGGCGTCGCTACTGCAGACCGCTCGCAACATGATCGCTCAAATGGCGCGTTGGAGCGATGGCAACGGAACCAACACATTCTACCCCGCAGCGGCGCGAGTCGGCCACGATCCGACGCAGATCCTAAGTCACCTGGAGCAGTGGGTGACGGGAAACAGTTATCCGAATCTACACATTCACACCGGAGGCGGGGGCATCGAGAACTTGAACACGGTGCCCGCGACGCTGGCCGAGATGTTGCTGCAGTCATTTCAAGGCAAGCTGCGGGTGTTCGCGAATTGGCCCCTTGATCAGGATGCCCGCTTTGGGGATTTGCGAGCGCACGGGGCATTCTTGGTATCGAGTGATCGGCGCGCAGGAGCAGTACGTTACGTGCGGCTGTTCGCCGAAGTGGGCGGCCCTGTGACGCTAGTCAATCCATGGCCCGACGGTGTCGTGCACGTTTACCGCAACGG
Source organism: Polyangiaceae bacterium (assembly GCA_035496495.1). GTDB lineage: Bacteria > Myxococcota_A > Polyangia > Polyangiales > Polyangiaceae > SZUA-265. The sequence goes on along the minus strand of DATJEQ010000241.1, from coordinate 6,965 downwards.
TGTGGACGCGGGCACGGTCAGCGGCGCAGAGCTGGTGCTCGACACCGCCGCGGGAGAGCTGCTGCACTTGGCCCCCGATGGCACGCCTTATCAGACAATCCTGGATCAGATGGCACAGCCATTGGCTGAATAGTATTCAGATCCCCCAGATCAGTGTTTCTCGATGTCCCAGTGCATCTCGGCGTTGCCCTGGGCACCGGCGAAGCGCAGACCAAACCACTGCGCCTGCGGCGCGATGCTCAGCGTGCCGTCCTTGCGGCGCACGGGGAAGCGAATGCGGTGCACGCTGCGCCAGGGTGACGTGTAGGGGAAGTAGGTGACTTCAATGGCGCCCGGCTTGCGGATCATTTCGATTTCGGAAGGGGCCGTCTCGTTGCCTTGAGAGTCTACCAAGCGCACGATCCACGCTGCGCGATCCTCCGTGAGATCGCCCCACTTGGGGCGGCTGGCGTACAGCGCGACATAGAACTCATGGACGTTGTTTACTTCCGCCAAAGACTGTTCGAGCAGGGCGCTTCTCTGATCGACCGTGAGCCTATAATCGTCTGAGTAGCGCACGGCGTAGGCCCAACGAAAATCCCAGGATTCGTAGGTGGCGGTGGCGGTGAGCACGTCGTCCAATTCCGTGACGACTAAGAATTGCTCGGTGCGTGTCCAGCGGTCGAGCACCTCGCGGTAATCCGTCGACACGTATTCGCGCGGCCGCTGATCAAGCGAAACTTTGGGTGGCGCGCACGCGACCGCGCCTGCGACCAGCACAGCCGCACTGCACACCAGGCGCCCAAGCGAACTCATAGCCCAAGGTTACCAAGGCGCCGTAGGTTGGCCCACTTCCAAAATATTCAGCGCAATTTCAGCGGCGAATGTCAAACACGCTGACCACGAACATCAGCGCCAGGAACATCAAGAGGCCCACCGCATGAATGTGCGCCTCAACTCGGGCGTTCGGCTTGCGGCGCGCTACTGCTTCGTAGCCTAAGAACACCAGGCGCCCGCCATCGAGGGCCGGGAAGGGCAGCAAGTTGAAGCCACCCAAGTAGGCGCTCAGCCTGGCCATGAAAGCCAGAAAATCTTCGATTCCCAAGGTCGCGGCTTTCGCGCCGAATTTCACAATCCCCACTGGGCCTGTGAGATCCGCCTTCTCGCGCCCGGTGACAATGCGCACCAGCCCAACCACCAATGACTCGACCACGGCTGCCGGTGCGATTGCCGAACGCAGCGCGGCTTCCGACACGGTCATGGGCTCACGCATAGGCACCACTCCGACGATGCCGCCGCCATTCTCTCCCTTGGGCTCCGGCGTGACGTGCACGTCCAATGGCTTTCCATCGCGCTGAATCTTGACCAGCAGATCGCGGCTGGGATTCGCCACGACGATTTTGCGCATGGATTCGAAGTCGTCGGTGGGCACCCCGTCAATGGAAAGTACCTTGTCGCCGTCTTTCAAATTGGCCTGGGCTGCCGCGCCGCCGGGCATCACTTCGATCACCGTGGATTCGCCGGGTTTGCCGCCAATGACGAACGCCGCAAAAAACAGCACACTAGCAAACAGATAATTGGCAAGCGGGCCAGCCACCACAGTGGAGACGCGGGCTGGCAGCGACGCGTTGGCGTAACTGGCCTTATCGTTAGGGTCGAAATCCTCGAAGGGATTCATGCCCGCGATCTGTACGTAGGCAATGAACGGGATCAGCGCGACTTGGTAGATGGTTTCGCTACCCTTGGGCTGCACGCGCCAAAGCGGCGGTCCGAAGCCAATGCTGAAGCGCACCACGCGCATGCCGAACCAGCGCGCGACAAAGTGGTGCCCGCTCTCATGCACGATCATCAGGGCCGCAAGGCCAATGATGGTCACCAGAATGCCGAGCCAATTCATAACGGTTGCCCGCCCTTCTTATAGCGTCGGAGCCTGGTTGTGGCCACGTGCGCTTCCCTGTGCCAACGCTGGGGGGTAGTAGCCGTGCACTATTGCTCGCCCTGTGGCCGGCTGCTACGGTCCGGCCCCTTGCCCAAGGCGGCTTTCGCCGACGCGGCAAATTCAAGCGAGCGGGTAGCCGTTCATCCCACAATATCGAGGTTTTTCATGAGTCAGCCCAATGTCCCAGGTGGCGTCGGCGTTCAGGCCAATTTGCAGATCAAAGGCGGCGCGGCCATCTTGGCGCCCGTCACCGCGTTCCAAGGTGGCATTCCCAGTAACGCGCTGATCTTGTTGCCGTTGAGCAAACCCGACGACGCGCTGGTGGAGAAGCTCAAGGAGGGCGCCGTGGCGCTCACGCCGGATCAGATGTGGCAAGCGCTGGGCTTCAATGGGCCCGCCGTCACCGTGCAAGACAATCAGGGCCGGCCGATCACGATGGGCCTCGAGGATCTGTTGCAGAGCCTGGAAACGCACTACAACGAGAATAAAGAAGATCTGAATCGCGGCCGCCTCTTCGCGCAAGAGCTGATGAAATACGGTCGCTATGAGAAGGCCGAAAAGGTTTTAGGCAAAGTCGTTGCGCTGGGCGGCGGCGGCGAGGATTGGATGGCGCTCGGCGTTGCCCAAATGGCGCTCAAGGATTGGACCAAAGCCGAGAGCACGCTCAAAGGCGCCCAGAATCTGCTGCCCGCAAGCCCATTCCCGGCCTTGCATCTGGCCAAGGTGTGCGAATCCACCTCGGATAGCGACGGTGCGAAACGCATGATCGAGCGCGCGATCACCATCGATCCGAACTGCGTCGAGGCCTGGGTGCTGTTGCTCACTCACATTGAACAAAAGCAAAATTTGGACGCCGCAATCGCCGCGGTCACCGAACTTGCCGAGGCCGAACCGAACAAGAAATCAGCGGCCTCGTACATCGCAATTCAAGATCATTACGCGCAGAAGGAAGAGACGCGTGACAAGGCCGTTGAATGGGCGAAGAAAGCCGTCGATCGCGCCCCCGACGATGTCATGGCGCTGATCTGCTTGTCGTCGCTGTACGGCGCGCAGGGCGATCTGCGCGCGATCATCTCTTTGCTTTCGCCCCATGAGGCCAAGATGGCGCGCGATGTGCGCTTGGCGAACAACTACTTCGAGGCGCTATTCCAAGCCCGCGAGCTCGACAAGGTCACGCGCTTGCTCAACGCCTTGGCCGGAGCCCCTAACCGCGAAGTGAAGCAGTTTGCCATCGAGCGCTCGCGCTTGGTCGCGCAGTACCTGCAACAGCAGCAGCAGAAGCTCGCCGCTCCCGCTGCACGCCCCGCCTCTCCCTAAAGAGGGCAATTCCGCCACACTTACTTAAGTAAGTACAGCACGGAAGTGCCGGGTTCTTGGCCCGATGCGTCAAGGCTCGGAATAGTTCGTGCTGTGCAAATAGGCGATCAGATTGCAGGCCGTTATCGGTTGATTCGCCCGCTCGCCGCAGGGGGCATGGGTGAAGTGTGGGCCGCTCGCAATGAGCTGACAGGCCGCGATTTCGCCATCAAATTCTTGCTCAAGGAATTCGCCCACAGCAGTGAAGCCTTTGAGCGGTTCGTGCGCGAGGCGGAGATCGCCGGCAAGTTGCAGCACCCCAGCGTGGTGGACGTGTTCGACATCGCGCAGACGGAGGAGGGCCGCCCGTTCATCGTGATGGAGCTGCTTGCGGGCGAAGATCTGGAGGCCGCCCTCGATCGCAAGGGAACGCTGTCGCCGCTGCGTATGGCGGCCATTCTGAGCCAAGTGGCCACCGGGCTTGCGCTGGCCCACGCGGCGGGCGTCGTGCACCGCGACCTGTCAGCGAGCAATATTTTCCTGGCGCGCAACAGCGACGGCGGTGAGCCCATCCCCAAGATCCTGGATTTTGGCGTCAGCAAGCGGGTGGGCCCCAATTTCGACGGGCAGAGCACGACCTCCAACGGCGCGGTGCTGGGCAACCCGGTGTACATGAGCCCTGAGCAGGCCATGGGCGCGGAAACCGTCGACGCTCGCACGGACGTGTGGGCCCTGGGCGTGGTGATGTACCAGTGCCTGACCGGCACGGTGCCCTTCCGATCGAACAACTACAACGCGCTGATGGTCGACATCATGACGCGGCCTCATCGCCCTATTCTGCAGTTGATGCCCGCTCTGGATGCCGAGATCGCCGACATCATCGAACAGTGCTTGCAGAAAGAGCGAGAGCTGCGATTTGGTTCGGCGCAAGAGCTGGGCACCCGTTTGGCGTCGATTGCGCGCAGGCTTGCGGGCGATCCGAAGACGCTCACCCGCTCGCCCCGAAGGCGCGCGACGGATCGGTTGCCCCCGCCACCGACGCGTGCCGAGCGACTCAAAGAAGCGCGTCGGGCTTTTGCCGCCTTGCCACTGGGCGTTCGAGCGGTGCGCGCGGTGGCGAGCTTGCGCCCCCCGCGCAGTGTGATCGCCACCAGTGCAACGATCATCGGCGCGCTGATCGGTGTGTTCGTCTCGCAGTGGTGGCAAAAGGCCGACGTGCAGGGGTCTTCAGAGCGGGCCAGCATGGTGCAAGCCGCTCTGCCCTCCGGCGTCATAGTGCCTCAGGACGACAGCAGCTTGCGCTTGGCGGAGAGCGCACCCGAATCGAAAGCGTCGCAGTTCAACGCGTCAAAATCGAGCACCGAGCAGCGCCTGCGACGCTCGACCTCTGAAATCAGGTTGGGCCAAGCGGTGGCTCGCGGCCTCAAGGGCCGAACCAAGTAACCCTTCATTGCGGCTCGCCTTTTCGCGGTATTTAGGCCGGCTCGTGTACGCGTGCGCGCGGTTGCATTAGGCTGCACAGATGTTCGCATTCGTGCTGGCTGTGGTTGCTTCAATGGCGCTGGCCTTTGTCTGTTCGCTGTCGGAAGCGGTGCTGCTCAGCCTGCGCCACGCGCAGATCGAGGGCATGGGGCAATCCCCGGCGTCGCACATTCTGCGCGGGTTCAAGCGCGAAATGGACGTGCCCATCGCCGCGATCTTGGTGCTCAACACTATTGCCAACACTATGGGCGCCGCCGTTGTTGGCGCAACTTACATTGCGACCTTCGGTGAGAAGTGGCTGTGGGTCTTTTCTGCAAGCTTTACTCTGGCAGTGCTGATTTTCTCGGAGCTGGTGCCCAAGACGTTGGGTGTCGCCTTCCCCGAGCAGCTGGGGCCTGTCGTTGCGTACACAGTGCGCGGGTTGACCGTAATCCTGCGCCCTGTCCTCACGGTGACGCGCGCCATCTCAAGGTTACTCGTGCGTGGGGGGCAGCAACCCAGCACGTCGTTGGACGAAATCCGCCTGCTTGCTGCGCTGGGGGAAACGGAAGGCGCCGTGGGGGCCCGCGTCGCGGCCATCATTGAAGGGGCGGCGACCCTGCGCGAATTGCGCGCGCGCGACGTGATGGTACCGCGCAGCGGCGTGATCTACCTCTCCGGGGAAGATGCGCTCGAGCGCACCCTGGAAATCATTCGTCAAAGCGGTCACAGCCGCTTCCCTTTTTCATACAGCGGCAGTTTGGATCATGTGGATGGCGTCGTGGTGGTGAAGGATCTGATGTTCCAATTGCGCGAGGGCGGCGGCCAGCCCGATTGGGAAGAGCTGCTTGTGAAGCCCGTGATGGTGCCCGCCGCCGCGCCGCTTGAGCGGCTCTTGCGCTTGTTCCAAGAGCAGCGCCGACACATGGCGGTGGTGCTCGACGAATACGGTGGCACTCAGGGCATCGTGACTTTGGAAGATGTGTTGGAAGAAATCGTGGGCGAGATCGAGGACGAAAGCGATCGCGTCAACAGGTTCATTGTGAAGAGGCCAGATGGCAGTTTGATTTGCCGCGGCTGGGCGGAAACGCGCAAAGTATTCGAGCTGTTTGCGATTGACGAAGAGACGAGCAGCGTCAGCATTGGCGGCGCCGTGGCGGAGTTGGTGGGAAGGGTGCCGCGCGTCGGGGACGTGGTGCAGCTGCACGGTCTGCAAATGCGCGTCACGCACGCGAGTCCGCGTCGCGCCGAGCGGATTGAGGTGTCAAAACTGCCTTTGGAAGCAGCTGTTTCTTGACGGATGAGCAGCTTTTCTGCGAGCTACACCACCTTTTTCCAGTTCAACAGCACGCCCATAAAGAGAAAATAATTCTTATCCAGATGTGCTTTCGGCCGGTTGACAAGCCTCTAAACATCGTCAATTGTGCGCCCCATGAACAGAGCACGGCTTTTGTATTTGGGCGGGGTAATTTTTTCAGTAGCGGCTTTCAACGGCTGCTCCAGCGATACGGCTAGCCCAATGATGGCAGCCGGCGGCAGCACCGCGACCGGTGGGACTACAACTGGCGGGACGGGCGGCACGGCAGTGGGCGGCACCGGCGGTACCGCAATCGGTGCGTCCGGTTCGGGCGGCGTGCACGCCACTGGCGGCGGCGGCACTGGCGGCACTGCTGTGGGCGGCACGGGTGGCGCATCGGGCGGCGCGTCAGGCGGTACCGGTGGCGCTCATGGCGGCTCTGGCGGCGCGTCGGGCGGCACGGGTGGCGCAGCAGGCGGCGCGGGCGGCGCTCACGGTGGCTCTGGTGGCGCGTCAGGCGGCACGGGTGGCGCATCGGGCGGCTCTGGTGGTGGCACAGGCGCCAGCGCAGCGTGCATGACTTACTGTGAAGCGATGATGTCCAAGTGTACTGGCGCTTTCGCGACCAGCGACGCTTGCCTCGCCGCATGCGCGCCTTTGACTCCAACTCAGGTCATGTGCCGCACGATGCACGCGGGTTATTCGACCACGCCGACCGATGACCACTGCACCATGCACGCGTTGGGCATGGGCATGTGTCAGTGAGAAACCAAAACTGAGCGGTACCCGCTCAAACAAGAAGGGCAGCTCGCAAGGGCTGCCCTTTTTGCGTCCATGCTGCTTTGCTTTTTTTTGATCCCCCTCCGAGGTTGATTTTTTAAGCAACTGGCCGGGCGGGCGTGCCGACCAGTGGGGCATGACGTTAGCGAGAGATGTAATTCCAGGCCGTACTTATATGCTCACCCGCCGCTGCACTCAGCGGCAGCTGTTGAT
>DATJEQ010000240.1:0-12777 GCA_035496495.1 Polyangiaceae bacterium | reverse complement strand
ACAGTGGGCTTCGCCCGAGGCGGCCCTCGCGGGCGCGCTGAACGGAGGCTACAACTGCGCGCTCATTGTCCCGGTACGCGACGAACAAGCGGCGTTCATCGACGGATTGATGCCCGCGCTTGTTACGCAATCTGGGGTGTTGCTCATTGTTGTAGTGAATTCGGATGCGGCGTGCAGCGAAGCCGTGCGGGCCAGCAATCGATCCGTCCTGGAAGATGTGCGCAATCGCGGTGCGTCCCGCGAACTGAGCGGTGTTCCCGGATGCGTGTTGGTGAACACCGAAGCCTGCGATGTGTTGCTTTTGGATCGGTCGAGCGACGGAATGCAATTGCCTGCCAAAACGGGCGCGGGGCTCGCACGCAAGATCGGTTGCGACATTGCCGCGGCGCTGTGGGCGCAAGGCAAGTTCACACAGCCGTGGTTGTTCAATACGGATGCGGATGTGACACTGCCTGTTGATTACTTTCGACACCAAGCGGAGCCCGAGGGAGTAGGTGCACTGCTGTACCCATTTTGGCATGAGGCTGCTCAAGGCGATCAAGCCGTTACCGCCGCCACTGCGGCGTATGAGACGTGGCTGCGCTATTACGTGCTCGCTCTTGCTTGGGCTGGATCGCCTTACGCGTTTCACACCGTTGGCAGCGCTTTCGCGGTGCACGCGCGGGCCTACTGCGAAGCGCGCGGCATGCCCAAGCGCGATGCAGCCGAGGATTTTCACCTATTGGCTAAGGTGGCGAAACTTGCACCACTGCAGCGCGTGTCTCCACTAATCGCGATCCAGTCGCGCCGTTCAGCGCGCGCACCGATCGGCACGGGTGCCCGCGTGGCCGCGTTGCTCAGCGGCAGCCCGCTGCTCTTCTACAATCCGCAGTCGTTTGTGGTGCTGCGCGCCGTGCTGCAAGGCTTGCGACACTGGGCGGCTGCGCCGCGCGCTGACGAGTTCAACGAGGCTCTATCGCAGCTGCCTCAGCTGCAGGCTGCGCTGGCTTCCAAGGTGCTGAACGATTTGGGGCTGAATGCCGCATTCCAGCACTGCGTGGCGCAGGGAGGTGCGGGGCAGGATCGGTTGATTCGGCTTCACACCTGGTTTGATGCGCTCAACACATTGCACCTGCTGCACGAGCTGCAGCGCGACCTTCTTCCCGCCGTGAGTTGGGCCATCGCCGCGAGCCAGGCTGAATTCCTAAGTCCAATTTCCCCAACCCTCGCCGATCCGGCTGCAGCCGCTCCGGCCCTGGAAGAGCTAGAAATGCAGCTGCCAAAGCGGGTTGGGCCCACGCTGCTGCGTGTGTGATCAGTGCGGCAGCACAGTTGCTAGGATCAGCAGAGCTGCTCGGAGATCAGCAGAGCTGCTCGGAATTTGGCCGAGCCCAATGCCCAGGCGTACCGTTTGCGTTCCGAGGTAACGGTTTGCGGTTCCCACAAACGCTGAGCAGCGAATTCCCGAATGACAACCCCAAGCTGCACCAGGGTGCCAGCTGGCTGTGTTTGGATCCGCTGAGCGCCCCGCGCCCCGTTGCGCGCCCGGACGTGGTCTCGAAGGCCGCCCTCAAGGCTGCGCTGCCAGCAATGCCGGTGCCAGCAACCCCTTTGCCCGCCAATGCACTGAAATCAGAGCCAATTTCGCTGGATTCCACCCTGCTTCCGCCCGCGAGCGCGGAGACCGATCAGTTTGTCAGTCGCTTCATCACTCGTTTGCTCGATCCCAAGCGCACAGGGCCTCGCCCGAACAGCGACGGGGCACCCCGGATGGCGTCGATCGCGCAGTTCATGTTGGATGAGCTGCCGTCGTACAAGCTTCGCCGAAGCCCTTCTCAGATCCCCCCGCCCCCCCAGCACGTGTTCCTGAATTCGACACCGCCGCAGGCATTGGCGGAGGATTTCAGCGAGCTCTGCGAGTCGGAAATGCCGAGCGAAGCGCCACGCGGTCAGGCCTTGCACAGCGAAATTCGGGCGATCAAGCCCGCACAGCCAGTGCTGCTCGACTCCGCGCTGCCCAGCGCCGACAGCGCTCTTGATGTGGTGGAAGCGAAGTTTGTGGCGATGGACGAGCAATGGGTGCCTGTCGTTCTGCAAGCGCAGGACGTCGACATGGCCGAGCTGTGCTTGCCCGTCGTTCTACGGTCGGAACATGTCGAATTGGCGATGGTGAGTCAGTCTGTTGCAGCGCCGCTGGAGCAAGTCGTCGCGGCGCTGGCCGTCGAAGTCGCAGTCGTCGAGAGCAGTGCGCCTGCCAGGTTGGAAAGCGCCGAGTTGGGTGCGTATGAAAGCTTCGTGGCTGCGCTCAGCGACGTGCTGCTCCAGCAAGGGGCAACGCGCGGTGCGGCGCTGGTCCGCGCGCTGATTGAACAGTCGCGGCTGGAGCTAAACGTGGTTGGTGAAACACTGGTGCAACAGTTAAGTGCGGCCGGAATTGGCAGCGAGCGCGGGGAGCAATTCGTGGTCTCTGCCGCCTTTGCGGAGGCGGCGTGTGCGTGGCGCGCTGTGCTTCGTGGCGACTGCAGCGAATTCGCCGGTGCCGACACGCTCGATCAGTGGGCGACGGCGCTTTTGGTAGCGTTGCTGCCCTGTGAGTTGACCTCAAAAGAGATCCGCAAGCAGTTGCGCCGCCGGGGCGTTGCCGCGTTTGGAATGCTCGCCGCGGCTTAAAGCCCAAGGCGAGCGCCGCCTTGAGGGCTTTCCGCCCCGATCTCGTGCGCGCTTTTCTGGTACGCTGGCGCACCCATGATCGTCGTGATGCAAGAGCAAGCGCCCGAAGCGGCGATTGAGGCGACCATTGCCTATCTGGTGAAGGCCGGCTGCAGTGTGCAGCGCTCCAGCGGACAGACGCGCACCATCTTGGGCTTGGTGGGCGACGTGAGCGTCGACGATTTGGCGGTGGTGCGGGAGCTGGAGGGCGTGGCCCAAGTGGTTCGCGTGAGCGAGCCCTTTCATCTCGCATCATCTCGCTTTCGCCAAGCGCCGACGCTGCTGCAGGGAGATTACGGCACGATCGGAGGCAACGAGCCGTGGATTGCGCTGGAGCCGGTGCCGCACAACGCCGATCACGCGCCCAGCGCGGGATCCACAGGCGAGGAATCGGCGCCCGTATCCGCGTCGCTTCCCTACCGCATTGCGGCCGGGCGTCCCTTCGACGCTGCAATCGCAAGACAAGCGGTGGCCCCCAATGCAGTGGGTGCACTCGCTTGCGTTTCAATTCACTCGGCGCCGCGCGAGGCACGCCATCCGCTGTTGTTTGTGACGCGCATGCCCAGCTGGGGTGTGGAGCCGTGGTTGATGCGGGCGGAAAGCGAACTTCAGCGCGGTGGTTTGGGCGTGGTTTTGTTGGAGGCCGGCGGTGAGTGCCCGGGCGGCGAACGAAGCTTTGACGCGGTGTCGTTAGCGCGCACGAAAGCGCGCACGCACCTGCCGATTGTGGTCGATGTGCCCACGATCGCTGGGCAGGTGCAGTGGGTGTCGGCCGTCGCTTGCGCGGCGATTGCTGCTGGCGCTGACGGCGTGGTGTTGCGGGTGTGCGTTGCCACCGCCGGTGAGCGGCCGCGCGTGCCAGCGACGCTGAGCTGGGATGCCGCGGTAGATCTTGCGGAACGATTGCGCGCTATTGGACGCGCGGTGCGTGCCTGAGGTTTAGCGATCATGACGGAAACTCAGCCCTTGCGGCAGCTGACTGTTTTCGGCTTCGGCTTGATCGGCGCTTCCGTCGCTTTGGCTGCGAAGCAGCGCTGGCCCGAGTTGAAAATCACCGCAATTGATCGGGAGGAGGTGATCGCCCACGCGCGCGCACAGTCGATCGTGCAGCACGGGGTAAACAGCGACGATGAGCGGGGCAGGCTAGCGGCATTTGCCCAAGCCGATCTGTGCGTGCTCGCCTCCCCCTTGAGCGCGCTGGAGCAAGCGCTGCCGGAAGCACTTTCGCACTGCAGATTAGTTACGGATTGTGGCTCAACGAAGCGCAGCGTCGTGACGGTCGCGCAGCGCCATGCGGCGCGCGCCCGATTTGTTGCCGGGCACCCGATTGCCGGAAAACCCACTGGCAGTCTCGCTCAAGCCGACGCGCAGCTTTTTCAGGGAAGGCCGTGGATCGTGTGCCCCGCGGGCTCTGCAGCTGACGCCGTTGCCGAAGTGGAGCACTTCATTCGCGGGCTGGGGGCAATGCCAGCGCAAATGGGCGCAGACGATCACGACAAGATCTTGGCACTCACCAGCCATGTCCCGCAATTGCTTGCCAGCACATTGATGGCGCTGGCCGATCGCGCTGCGGTTCCCGCTTGCGCAAAGGGGCCCGGTTTCGACAGCTCCACTCGCATCGGCGGAGGATCCGCTGACATGTGGCGCGACATCTTCGAGCGCAATGCGGATCAGGTCGCGCTCAGTTTGGATCAGCTCGGCGCTGAGTTGGCGCGCGTGGCGCGGGCTTTGCGCGAGAAGCCCCCTTCTGTGCAGGTCGCCCTTGAGTTGCTTGCGCAGGCACGCAAAGTGCGAGACAAGGGCTGACCGGGTGGCAGACTTTTTGCACTGGGGTACACTCTGGTATTGGGTGGTGCGATGAAACGGCTAAATTCCTGGGGCAACAGCAGACGTTTTCGCTGCCACTGGATGCTTTTGGCAGGTCTGGCGTTAACCAGTCTGGATTTAGTCGCATGCAATCTCAATCCACAGCCTGAGCCTCCATTGGGTGTTCCCAGCTCCACGGGTGGTCCAACGGCTGCTACCGGCGGAGCCACTCATTCAAGTTCAGGCGGATCAGCAGGAGGCAGCAACGATATTGATACTGCCGGCATGAGCAGTGGGGGTGGTGTCTCGATGAACGGCTCAGGCGGCGGTTTCAGCGCAGGTGGGGCCAGTGCGACTGCTGGCACGAGCGGAACTGCGAATCCGCCGCCGGTCTATCCCGCTGCCGACGCGAGTGCGCCGCTTCCGAACGACACGGATGCCGGCGCGGATGGGGGCGATGCACAATGATCCGAATCACGGCGCACCGGTTTTTTGGTGCTGTTTTTCTGCTTGGATTCATCAGTGGGTGCAGCCTCAACCCGCAACCTGAGCCGCCGCTTGTTAACGGCAGCAATTCAATGACCGGCTCTGCGGGAGGCTCTTTCCCAGCCCCCGGCGGCACCACGTCGACTGGTGGTACCAACGCCGGCATGGGAGGCACCGGAAGTGGCGCTCTGATGGGCGGCGGTGGCGATCAACCCCTTGTTAACCCCGGTAGCACTGGCACTGGCGGCGAGGCGCAAGTTCCAAGTTCGGCAAGTGGTAACCCCGACCACGGATCTGCCGACGCAGGGATTGCCGAGAATCCTGATGGCTCTGTGCCAGACTCCGGTGCCGTTGACCCCGGCTCAAACTGAGCGATCGTTCAGCTCAATTGATGGGCTATCGATTCATAGTTATAGGTTAAATCGGCTAATGGCACACCTGTCCTGGTTTGTGCCAAGTTGTGCCAAATTTGGACCCAATTCAGCCCGGTGGTGAGTTCAGCCAGCTGGCGAGCCGCGTCGGTGCACGACGCTCACTACCAGATCCGCCAAGATCCCATCGGCGACGCGCAGCCGACGACTGATCTCGCGCGCGATGTTGAGCACGAACAAGGCGTAGGCTTTGATGTCGTGTCGGTACAAATCGTCGATGGTGGAGGCCGGCACCTTGAGCAGTAGAGCCGGCGACAGCGTGCGCACGGACGCCGAGCGGTGCTGCACTGACAGCACGCTCATTTCGCCGAACCAGTCCCCGGGGCCCAGCACCGCAACCCGTACGTCCGCCTGATGCCGCTCACTGTGTTTGAGCACTTCCATCTCGCCGCTGAGCACGATGTACAGCTCGCGGCCGCTGTCGCCCTCGCGAAACACGGTGTCCCCCGCAGCAAACTGCGTTTGAGCAAGCCGAGCCGCAAGGAACTCCAGCACCTCCCCACTGAGCCCACCGAACAAGCCAAACGAACTCAGATCGTCAATTGCTGGCGGCATCAGGAAAAATTTCCCGGTTTGAGGGTTTTTCGCAACACGACACGGGGGCGCGCGGGCCCGGCGTAATCTTCGACCTGGGTGACTTCCCAGCCGTTGTTCCGATGAAAGGCGATCGCCCCTTCATTGCCGGTGGTGATGATCCCCTTCAAGTCGTGGCAGCCTTGAGCGCGGCATTCCTCTTCGAACGATTGATAGAGAATGCGTGCAACTCCGCGGCGTCGATAATCCGGATGCACGCCCACTAGGTGGATGTAGCCCACCCGCGGCGGACCGGAAGCGACGAAACCAAAGAGGAAGCCCACCAGTACCCCTTCGTGCTCGACCACGCGCGCCAGCGAGCCCAGCTCATAAAAGAACAGCGGGTGAGCGAGCGATCCCGTGGGCCCTCCCCACCAGCGATCGATCACCTGCACGATCTGATCGTAGTCCTTCTTGACCAGCGGACGGGTGATCATGTTGTCGAAACTCATGCGCGGCGGACGCTAGCACGCCTGGGGCGCAGGAAAAGCACCAACCGGCGCGCGCGGGCACGGGCGCTGGAAGGCAAATCCAAGGTGCCGGTCAGCCCAGTATTATCAAGATGTTCGGCGCTCAAGCGGCGGCGTGGCACGAACGCGGCACATCGTGTAAACGTGGGGCATGGCAGAGGTGTTGATCGCCCCATCGATCTTGAGTGCGGATTTAGCCCAGCTGGGGGCCGAGATTGCAGAGGTAGAAAAGGGCGGTGCGGATTGGATCCACATCGACGTGATGGACGGACGCTTCGTGCCGAACATCACGCTGGGGCCTATTGGGGTGAAAGCCGCGCGCCGCGTGACGAAGCTACCGCTCGATGTGCACCTGATGATCGTGGAGCCCGAGCGACATGTAGAAGCCTTTGCCGAGGCGGGCGCCGACACGTTGTCCGTTCAAGTCGAAGCCACGGTGCACCTTGAGCGTTTGCTCAAACACATCCGCGCGCTCGGCAAGCGAGCTGGCGTGGTGCTCAATCCACAGACCCCAGAGGATCAACTGAAATACATCCTGGAATGTGTGGATTTGATTTTGGTGATGACGGTGAACCCAGGATTTGGTGGGCAAGCCTTTTTGCCCAGCCAATTGCCGAAGATTGAAGCCATTCGGAAAATGATCGATCGCGCGGGGCTGAAAATCGATTTGGAAGTCGATGGCGGGATCGCAAACGATACGACTAAGGCCGTGGTTTCTGCGGGGGCCACCGCGTTGGTGGCGGGCTCAGCGATCTTTGGACAAAAAGATCGAAGCGCTGCGATTGCCGCTTTACGCAGCTCAGCCCGCGATCCATGAGCGATCGAATCGTCGCGTTGATCGGCTGCGTCGCAGCGCTCGGCTGCGCTGCGCGTGCGTCAGTGAAATCCAGCGCCGTGCCGCAACCGGCTGATGGACGCCCGGCGCCAGCGAGCAGCGCGTCAGCGAGCGGCACGTCAATGAGCAATGCGCGGGTGAAAGCGCGGGGCGAGGCTAGCGCCGAGTGCGATCTCAATCACTACATTGAACGCGCTGAGCAGCTGCGCAAGCTGCCGATAACGGGTGCCATTTCGTGTCAACTTGAGCCCCAACGCGAGTTGTCGAATCTCGCCGTACAGGTGGCGTTGCGTGACACCCCCAAGGCTTGGCTCGACGGGCAACTTCAATTCCTGCGGCTGATGGGATTTGCTTCCGAGCAGTTCGACCTGGTGGGCGGCTTGCGGGCGCTGACCGAAGAGCAACTCGCCGGGTTCTACGACCCAACGGGCAATATTCTCTATGTTTCCAAGGATCTCGATCCGGAGAACAGCGACATGGCGCTGGTGCACGAGGTGGTGCACGCCCTACAAGATCAACATTTCAATCTAGGGCGCCGCATGGCCGAGGCGAAAACGTCTGATGAGCTCAGCGCGCTGCAGCTTCTGGCGGAGGGGGACGCAACCAGCGCGATGATCGACATGCCCCGCGGGAACGGCCAAATTCCACAAGCGATCATTGAGCGGCTTTCGGAGTTCGGTGCATTCATTGCACAGGCCAGTGTGAGCGATGTGGAAGTACCCGCGCTTTTGCGACGCAGCATTCTTGCGCCCTATGCGGATGGCATGCTCTTGATCGAACGACTGCGTGCAGCAGGCGACTGGGCCAGCGTGAATGCGCTGTGGCAATCGGCGCCCCACACGACCTCCGAGCTGCTGCATTTTGGGCGCCATCAGGTCGCTGTGACGCTGCCTGCTGCCCCGCTTTGGCGCCAGCATGCCGTGAGCTACGACGATGTAACCGGTGAACAAACGCTGCGCCTGGTGCTGGAGGAGTGGGATTCACTCGCGGGCGCCGCAGCCAGCGCCGATGGCCTGTTGGGAGACCGGCTCAGCGTATTCAGCGCCGCGGAGGGATCGGCGCTGGTGTGGCGCATGGCCTTTCAAACTCGGGAAGACGTCGATCAGGTTATCCACTCGTTCAAGAAGGGGCCTTTCAAAACCGCCATGAATTCTCGATCGATGGGTACGGCGGGGTCGTTGACGCGCGGTTGCGACAATGACGCCACTGGCAATCCCATGGCGTTGCTGAGAGACGGGCTGCAAATCATGCTGGTCGCTCAATCGCGCAATGTAGAAACGCCCGCGCTCGCCTGCCGCCAATTGGTGGGCTGGGCAAATGCGGGCCTGAATCCAACCGCCCGATGAGAGCGCGCTCTTCTAGGCGGCTTTGGCGACGGTCGCTTTGGTTGCGGTTTCTCGCAGCGCTTTGACACGGGCCGCAAAAGCGGAACGCTCTGCGGGATCCAGCGCATAACCTCCAAAGCGAACCCGCAGGTAAATTTGGGTCAGATCGTAGGCTTCTGGAGCGATCGGGTGTGAAACGGCGAGCAGCGTCCGCGCGTGTGCAAGCGGCGGTATCGAAGCCAATCGAACCATCCCCCAGAGCGCCATCGCATCTTCCAGTGACTTGTACAGTTGCACTGCTTGCGCACGCGCCGCTTCTTGAGCCGACGGGGGCGTGCTGCGTCCCGGAGCTTTCTTGGATCGGTACCAAAGCATGACAGCGGTGATCACCAAGGCCAAGCCAAAGATCAGCCCGGCAATGCGCTTGCCCGACGCGGTATCCACGCCCTTATTGGATTTACTCATCAGCGAATAGCGCCGGCTTACGCTGCGCAGCATTTGAACCTGCTGATTCAGATCGTAGCCGACGACGTGCCGGTTCCAACGCTGAGAAGCGGCTTCTACCAGGTCGCGCGCGAAGGCCAAGAGCCCGCTGGTTTCTGCCAAAGGGACGGCGTCGGCCGGCGGCGTGGGATCGAATTGCTCCCAGCCGCGATCGCGGAAATAGGCTTCGACCCAGGAATGCGCGTCGCCTTGGCGAACCGCGTAGAAGCCGCCGAATCGATTGTACGTGCCGCCCACAAATCCGGCCACGTTGCGCGACGGCACCCCGAGCGTGCGCAACATGATCGCCATGGCCGTCGAATAGAATTCACAGTGGCCGCGTTTGGAGCCGAACAGAAAATCGTCCAACGGGTTGGCAGCATTGCCCGAGGGTGAATCCAGATCGTAGCGGAAACCTGTTTGCAGGTGGTGCTCGATGATCTGCGCCATTTGATGCGGATCTTTGACGTCACCCACCCAACTCTTAGCTAATTCGCCGATGCGTGGGGGCAGATCGGGTGGCAAAGTCAGGTAGCGTTTGAGTTGCTTGGCAGGCACCAGGATTCGAAACCGCGGGCCATCGAAGACTCGATAACGCAGGCCCATGTCGTCTGCCGTGTCGTAATCGTATTGCTGCTCCATACCGACCAGCAAATTCGGCATGCGCCCGAGCAAGGGGGACCCGCGCGCGAGCAGCTGGACAGCGTCTGTTTTGGGTGGCAAGAAGACCAACGGCGGCTGCAACGATTCCAGATCGATCGTCATCATTTCTTGACCAACCGCTGGCATTCGAGGGCCAATCCACACGTAGCTTCCCGCCTGATCCGCAGACATACGGCCTGGCTGGCTGCGCGCCCAGTTGTGCCCGTCGTAGTGATCGAAGGCTGTTCCGCGCAGGTAGAAGGCCATGCGCGGAGGCGGCTCAGCAGGCAGATTCTTGGGGTACACCCGCATCGCGATCGTTGGATCGTCGCGCAGCTTGCCCACGCCGCCCAGGCTCACATTGTCACTGAAGCCAATCATGCGTTGCGCATGTGAGGGCGAGAGCATCAACAACGACAGCCCGACACGCGGGAACACCACAAACAAGATAGCCGTAAAAACAAACACCGGAATCGACAGCGAGCAGGTCGCGATCAAAAATTGACGGCTGATCACGCGGCGGCTACGCAGAATTCGCGGGACGTCCACGGGTAGCCCAGTGCGATCTCGCGCTCCCTGGCGGTAGTTCCCCTCAACTTCGCGGCGCAAGTGGCTGAGCACCAATGCAGCGGGTGCCACTACCAAGAAACCAATGAAACACAGCCCATACGACATGCCGCCGCCCAGCACCGTGCCGGCAACTAGATGCAGCAGCGCCAGCAAGATGATCTGTTGGTCGTAAGCCGCTCCGCGCCGCGTGAGCAGTCGAACCACTTGCAGCGCGGCGGCGTATTCGACCGCCAGGGGCAGCAAATCCTCGCCGCCAAACCACAGTCGCCAATTCTGTATGCCAAATACACCCAGAGCGATCGCCATCCCCGCGCGACGCAACCCAATGTGATCTTCGTAGCGCTCAGGGATGGCAAAAGCGATCACCAGGAACACCACGATACCCCCCTCCATCCAGGGGTTGAGTTGTCCACTGGTGAGCAGGGAAAGCAGGCCGAGCAACACCAATAAATTGATCATCACCCGATGAACGCTTCCGAACCTCATGCCGCCCTCCCGCGGGGTCGATCGGCTGGAGCGCCGTCGCTCTGGGCGGCCTTCTGCGGCGGGGGTGCGGCTTCCAATAGGGCAAGAAAGCGCAGCAGTGGATCGGCTCCTGTGCCGCTGCTGGCCAGCGTGCGACTACCGGTCGCGACAATTACCGTAACGCGATCCCCGCGCTTCAGGTGCGCCACCGCGCGCGATGCCACGTCACGGATGGCTTGTTCAAAACGCTGAGACCATCCATCGCTTGGTGGCAGGCTGGGTGGCACGTTGTTGAGCGTGAGCTTGACGTCGGCGCGCACCTCACGGGCACGCTCACGCAAGACCAACGCGTGCGACAGCGTGCTCTTACGCCAGTAGATGTCGCGCGGGTCGTCACCTTCGCGCAGCGGCCTGACGGCAATGATTTCGTCGCCGCCGCCACGGGCCACGGCGCTCAGGCCGCCGAGCGCACGCCCATTCTGCTCGGCCGGCAGTCGCACCGCGTCGACCGCGGGGTAAATGACGAGCTCGCCTTCGGCGCGCACATCGCGTGACTTCTCGAACAAACCGAAGGGAAAGCGAGTGGCAACGCGGAATCCCTCGTGTAGATCGCGCCCACGTTTAGCCGGGGTGCGTCGGTAGGCGGCGACTTGCGAGGATTTGGGGCTGATTTTCAGAAAAAAACAGCGCTTGTCCGCTGGTTGCCCCGCGCGCAAATCTTCAACCTCGATGGCATAACTGGGGATGCGCTTCTTGTGGTTTCGCACCTCGATTTCCACTAGGTGCGCGCGCCCCACCTGGGCCCGCGGCGGCAGGCGCCGAGTGATGGTCAAGTTGCGTAGGCTGAATTCGCTCATCACACCGGAGACGACCATCAGTGCTAAGAGCATGCCCAGCAAGAGGTACATCAGGTTATTTCCTGTATTGATTGCGGCAATGCCCACACCCAGAGTGATGCCGATGAAGTATTTCCCCTCCCGCGTCACGCGCAGGCGCCTTGGCCATCGGCTCCAACGCGATTGACTGGGCTCAACCTTCGTGCTGGCGGAGAACGGCACGTTGTCTGCCAGTTCGTTCATTGGCACCTTTTTTTGGTGTTACAGCGGGACAGGCACGCGGTTGACCACATCGCGAACGGCACTCTCCGCTTCCTCGCGACTGGGCAAGTAGCCTTCCGCGTGGGACGCCAAGCGCACCCGGTGCGCCAATAGAGGCACGGCCAGATCGTGGATGTCATCTGCAATGCAGTAATTGCGCCCCGACAAGAAAGCGCGCGCCCGCGCCGCCTGTGCGAGATTGCGTGCACCACGCGGGGAGGCGCCCAAACTGAGCGTTGCCGCGGTGCGC
The DNA here is from genome assembly GCA_035496495.1 of Polyangiaceae bacterium. Lineage (GTDB taxonomy): Bacteria > Myxococcota_A > Polyangia > Polyangiales > Polyangiaceae > SZUA-265. Next base: position 656 of record DATJEQ010000240.1, on the reverse strand, counting down.
GTTGCTGCAACCAGCGCTTGTAAGTAGGTTGCCAGTGCTCCATCCAGGCGCACGTCGTCGACTTGATTCTGTAACGCCGACAACTGCTCGGGTGTCAACACAGGTCGCAGCAGCGGCACCCGGTCCATCTTTGGATCTAAAATCAAATGCGTTTCAACCTGAGGCGGCGGGTAGCCAATGCTCAAGCGCGCCATGAAGCGATCCAGTTGCGATTCCGGCAAAGGAAACGTCCCGGCGAAATCTTGCGGGTTCTGCGTGGCGAGCACCAAGAAGGGCGTGGGCAGCTCCAAGGTGTGTCCATCAATGGACACTTGGCCGTCGTTCATCGCTTCCAGCAACGCCGATTGAGTTCGCGGGCTCGAGCGATTGATCTCGTCGGCTAGCAGAATGTTGCAAAAGACGGGCCCGCGTCGCAGCACGAACTCGGACCTGCGCTGATCGAAGACAGAGACCCCTAAAAGATCGCTGGGCAGCAGATCGCTGGTGAATTGAACCCGGCGCATTTCAGCGTTAGTCGCTTTCGCCAGCGCGCGCGCCAGCGTCGTTTTGCCGACGCCCGGGACGTCCTCGATCAAGATGTGACCGCGGGCGAGCATGGCCACCAGTGCCAGCTCAACCACCTCGGGCTTGCCCTCCAGCACGCTCTCGACGGCCCT